>DATLZG010000029.1:0-25542 GCA_035574095.1 Burkholderiaceae bacterium
ACTGGCGCACGCACACGCCGCGCTCGCGGAGCTTGACGAAGGCGCGATCGCGGCGCAAGCCGCCGCCGTGATGAACGGTCTCGGCTTCGCCGCCAGCGATGCGCAGCGGCCGGTCGCCGCTTTTTCCGGCGGCTGGCGCAACCGCCTGGCATTGGCGCGCGCGCTGCTGCGTCCCGCCGAGCTGCTGCTGCTGGACGAGCCGACCAACCATCTAGACCTCGACTCGGTGATCTGGCTGGAGTCGTGGCTGCGGCGCCAACGAGCGACGGTGCTGATCGTTTCGCACGACCGCGAGTTCCTCGACCGCATAACGGTCACCACCTGGCACGTCGCCGACGGCACGATCCGGCGCTACGCCGGCAACTACAGCGCGTTCGAGCGCGCCGAGCTCGAACGCGCGCGGCAGCAGGAAGCGGCGGCCAAGCACTACGAGCGCACCGCGGCGCACCTGCGCCAGTTCGTCGACCGCTTTCGCGCCAAGGCCACCAAGGCGCGGCAGGCACAGAGCCGCTTGAAGATGCTCGAGCGCCTGCAGGCGGTCGAGCCGGTCCGCGCCCGGCGCGAATGGCGCTTCGAGTTTCTGCCGCCGCAACGCCTGCCTGAACGGCTGCTCGACACGGAGAGGCTGGCGCTCGGCTACGGCGAGCGCACCGTGCTCGCCGACGTGACGCTGAGCGTGCGCGCCGGCGATCGCATCGGCGTGCTGGGTGTGAACGGCGCCGGAAAGTCCACGCTGGTCAAGGTCATAGCCGGCGAGCTCGCGCCGCAAGCGGGCGGACTGCGCCGCGGTCAGGGTCTGGCGATCGGCTATTTCGCGCAGCACCAGCTCGACCAATTGCGCGCCGACGAATCGCCGCTCGCCCACCTGCGCCGCCTGGCGCCGCAGGAGCGCGAGCAGGTGCTGCGCGATTTCCTCGGCAAGTTTCGGTTTCCAGGAGAGATGGCGCACGCCCCGGTGGGCCCGATGTCGGGCGGCGAGAAGGCGCGCTGCGCGCTGGCCTTGCTGGTCTGGCAGCGGCCGAACCTGCTGGTGCTGGACGAGCCGACCAACCATCTGGACATGGAAACGCGAGAGGCGCTGACGATCGCGCTGTCGACGTTCGAAGGCGCCCTGCTGCTGGTTTCGCACGACCGCCATCTGCTGCAAGCGACGGTCGACGGCTTCTGGCTGGTGCACGACGGGCGCGTCGCCGCCTTCGAGGGCGATCTGGACGACTACGCCGCGCTCGTGCTCGCCAGCCGGCGCGCGACGTCTTCCTCCGCCGACGCACCGCCGGCGCCGACGCGCCGCGACGAACGGCGCCAGCAGGCTCTCGAGCGACAGAAGTTGGCCGAAGCGCGCCGACCGCTGCAGCAGCGCGTGCGCCGCATCGAAGAGGAACTCGGGCGCCTCGGGTCGGAACTGCGCGAGTTGGACGCGCAATTGGCGGCGCCCGACTTTTATCAGCGCACCGCCACCGCGCAGGTCGAGGCGACGCTGAAGCGCCGCGGCGACCTCGCGCGGGAACTCGAACGCCTCGAGTCGCAATGGCTGGCATTGACCGACGAGTTGGAAAAGCTCGCGCCGCAGCCCTTTTGATCCCTACCACTGGCCGAAGAACACGCCGGCCGCCTTGTGGTTGTCGGTGCCGCGTTCGACCTCGTCGTACGTGACCGTCGTGCGGCGCTTGCGGCGCGCCAGCCAGCCGAGCAGTCGTTCGCGATAGGTCTGCCGCAGCGACTCGGTGTGCGGATCCCGGCCCAGGTCGACGAACTGCTCGGGGTCCGCCGCGAGGTCGTAGAGTTGCTCGGCCGCGGCGAGCCAGTAAACGAAACGGTAGCGCCCGTCGCGCACGCTGTACCCGTAGCAGGCATCGACCGGCAAGCCCAGCGTTCGGCGCGCGGCCCGGTAGCTGAAGTCCAGTTCGCCGTACACACAGTCGCGCCAGTCGGTGGCCTGCCCGCGTAGCAGCGGCAGCAGGCTGCGGCCCTCGATGCGGTGCTGGGGCACCGGCAGGCCCAGCCACTCGAGCACGGTCGGCACGATATCCACGCACTCGGCGAAGCGCTGCTCGACAGTGCCGCGCGTGGCGTCCGCCGCCGGTGTGGGGTCGACGACGATCAGCGGCACGCGCTGCACCGTGTCGTAGAAAAGCTCTTTCTCGCCCAGCCAGTGGTCGCCCAGAAAGTCGCCGTGGTCGCTGCAGAAGACGATCAACGTGCGCGCCATCAGGTTCTTCCGCTCCAGGCGCTCGAACAACCGCCCGAGATGGTGGTCGAGTTGCTCGATCAACCCCTGGTAGGCGGGCCGCACGACGCGCACGCATTCCTCGCGGCTGAACGACTGGCTTTCCTCGTGGCGCCAATACGCGGCCAACACCGGATGCGCGGCGCGCTTCTCGTCGTCGTTGCGCACCGGCGGCAGGCATTGCTGGTAGGTGTAGCGCGCGTGATAAGGCGCCGGCGCCATGTACGGCCAGTGCGGCTTGACGTAGCTCAGGTGCAGCACCCAGGGCCGCTCGCCCATGCGGTCGATGTAGTCGAGCGCGCGCTCCGTCATGTAGGCGGTCTCGGAGTGCTCCTCGCGCACGCGCGCCGGCAGATGCACGTTGCGCATGTGCCAGCCGCTGACGACGCGGCCGTCGGCGTCGATCGCGGAGATCACGTAATCGCTCCACGGATCGGCACTGTCGTAACCGTGCGCGCGCAAATACGCGGCGTAGCCGCTCTCGGGGCCGGGCGGATGGTGGCCGTCGTAGCGGTCGATCTCGTCGAAGCCGCCGCGTGCCAACAGCGTGTGCAGCTCCGCGTCACCTTCCAGCCGCAGCCGGGCGAGCCCCGCGCGATCGACCATCACGTGCGTCTTGCCCGCCAAGGCGAGCCGCAACCCGGCCCCGCGCAGATACTCGCCGAGCGTGATCTCGTCCACGGCCAAGGGCACGCGGTTCCAGGTCGCGCCATGGCTCGACGGATAGCGGCCCGTGTAGTAGCTCATGCGGCTCGGGCCGCACACTGCGCTCGACACGAAAGCGTTGGCGAAGCGCACGCCGCGCCGCGCCAACGCATCCAGGTTCGGCGTACGCAGATATGGGTGGCCGTAGCAGCCCAGGTGATCCCAGCGCAGCTGGTCGGCCATGATGAACAGCACGTTCACGACTGCCCTACTCCGGCTTGTAGCCCGAGGCGCGGATCGCCGGCCCCCAACGTTCGTAGTCGGCCTTCATGATTTGTGCGAGTCTTTGCGGGCCATAGCCGGTCGGCTCCAGCGCAAGCTCGACCAGCCGGCGATGGAAAGCGGGATCGGCCATGGCCTGCGCAACGGCCTCCGCCAGCTTCTCGATCACGGGTGTTGGCGTGCCGGCGGGCGCGAACAGCCCGTACCAGGGCTGGGCGACCAGATCGAAGCCCAGCTCGCGGAAGGTCGGCATGCCGGGAAAAGCCGGGTCCTGCCGCTCGCCGCCCACCGCCAGCAGGCGCGCCTTGCCAGCGGCGACGAGAGGCTTGATGTCGGCAGTTACCGTCGAGACGGCCGGGATCTCGCCCGCGGCCAGCGCCTGCATCGCGGGCCCGGTTACCTTGTAGGGCACGTGCGTCAGTGAAATGCCGGCGGCGCGCGCGAACATCACGCCGAAGAAGTGCGGAATGCTGCCGGCCGCGGCCGACGCGTAGAAGCCGTTTTTCCCCGGGTCTTTCTTGACCCACGCCACGTACTCGGCGAGCGTGGCCGCCGGCACATTGGCGCCGACCGCCAAGCCGATCTGAAAGTTGGCCAGATGCGCGACCGGTGCGAAGTCCTTGAACGGGTCGTAGCGCAACTGGCCCGCGTACGAGTGCGGGTAGATCGACATCGTGGCCACCGGCGTCATCAGCAAGGTCGCGCCGTCGGGCGCGGCAGCCTTGACCGCCTCGTTCGCCAGCCGGCCGCCGGCGCCAGCCTTGTTTTCGACGATGATCGTTTGGCGCAGGCGTTTCCCGATCTGCTCGGCGATCAATCGCGTCAACGTATCGCTGGTGGCGCCAACCGGAAAGCCGACGAGGATCTTGGTTGTCTCCTGCGCCGGCAGCGGGGCGGCAGCGGCGAGCGCGCCGCTGCCAGCGAGAAGGCCGAGCAGCAAGCGGCGGCGAGACAGCGTACGGGCGTTCATCGGTGTCTCCTGGTTGGCTATGGACGGGACATGCGCACGGCTGGCGGTGCGTGCGCGCGTAATCTAGGCGCCGATGGGACGATTGACGAAAACAACCGTTGCGACCGCTTCCGCGCTGTGCGCGCCACGACGGCTGGAGGATCTGTTCAATTACCGTCTGTTCCAGTTGCAGGCGCTGGCGAGCGCGCCGGTCAGACGCCTGCTCGAGGGCCGCTTCGGCATCACGCGCCGCGAGTGGCGTGTGCTGGCGCTGCTGGCGACGCACGGAGCGCTGAGCCCCTCCGAACTCGCGCTGCGCGCGCATCTCGATCGACCCCGAACCTCGCGCGCTCTGCAGGCGCTGGTGCGCAAGAGCCTGGCGCAACGCGCGCCGCTGGCGGCCGATGCGCGGCGGGCCACCGCATCGCTGACCGAGCGCGGCATGGCGCTATACGAAGAGGTCTTCCCAGCGATCGCCCAGATCAACGCGCGGCTGGTCGCCGTGCTCGATCCGACCTCATTGAACGCACTGGATCAAATGCTCGAGCGCCTAACCGAGCACGCGCGCCGGTTGGACGCTGAACTCGCCCGCGACGTGCGCGCCGATCGGCGCCACGGCGGCTCGCGGCGCATGCTTCCGCGGTGACGTTGCCGCACCGACGGGCGCGCCGGGCCCTACCGCCGGCTGTCGTCTTCGCTCTTGGGCGCCGCTGTAGGCGGCAGTTCGAGATCGAGGTCCAGCCCGCGTGCCACCGGCACGGTCGCAGTACCGGTCGGCGTGGCGGGATCCGGATTCACCCGCTCGCGGGCGATCCTCTCGTATTCCCGCTCGATCTGGCGCGCAATCTCGGTCGGGCGGTCTCCGAGATCGATATCTACCGCGATCTCGGTCTTCGTCTGCGGCGCCAGCAACGACGTGCGCTCCTGGCTGAGGTCGAGGTCGAGCGCGATTTCCGTCTTGGTCTGCGGCCCCAGTTCTGTCGGCGGCGATGCGGTTTGGCTCGCGGCGGTCGACGCGGCCGTGGCCACGCTCGGCTGCCGCGGCTCGGAGCGGGTTTGCCCGTGCGAGACATAAGTGGCGTAAAGCTCACCGATCACCTGAGTCGTGTCGCCGATTTCGGTGACCTGAATCGCTGTGCTTCCCGTCTCCTTCGCCGGAACCGTCAACGGCGCGTCGGCGCTCGCGGCCGCAGTTGCGGCCGCCGCCGCGGATGCGCCCGCCGTCGTGCGGCGATCGTGCTGCGGCTGGCCGAGGATGCGCGTCAGCGGCCCGGCAGACTCCTGCGGCGCGCGCGCAACCTCGTCGCGCGGGCGTCTGCGTAGCAACAGACCGATGCCGATCAGCAGCACCGCCGCCAAGCCCGCCGCCCAGGCGTAGCTCGCCGTTTCGCGCCGGCTTTCCAGCTCCCGGTAACGACGATTGGCCGCCTCCAATTCGGCCCGCAGCTGTTTGACCTCGGCGGTCAGAACCTCGATTTGTCGCAACACCTCCGGGTCCGGCGGCGCGGGCCGCACGGTCGACGGAGCCTGTTCACCCGGTTCCTTAAGCACGAGCTGATCGATCCCCGCTGGTGCAGCGCGCACTGGCTGCGAGGGCGCTTCCGGTGCCGGGCTCGGTGCCGGCGCGGGGCTCGGTGCTGGAGGGAAGGCCTTGTCCTGCGAGGACGGGGACGGAGCGGTCGGAGCGGCCGGCGCGCGCGCTTCAGTGGCGCGTGCGCGCGGCGGCGCTTTGGCGACCCGGCGCGGCGCCGCCGTTGGAGCGGCAGCAGCGGTCACGGGCTCGGCCGTCGCGGCCAGTCGAGGCGGCTCGAGCAGGAACGCGAATTCCCGCCGAACGGGCTGTTCGCAGCCGAGTTCCACGATCACGCGCACACGCTCGTCGCTTACCGGATCCGGCGTATACACACGCAGCGCACGCCGGCCGTCCCGATCGAGCAGCAGCGCCCGCGCGTCGTTCAGCACGCGAGGAACCTCCGCACTATCGCTGTGCCCCGTACGTACGCACTCCGGCGCGAGCGCCGGTGCGGCGAGAACGGGTATGTGCACCAACAGCGGCTGGCCGCGCGTACCCAGTACTTCCGGTGTACCGAGTTGGATCGCAGGTGGCGCCGCCGGCACCGATGCCGGCGGCGCTGTCAGCGGAGGAGGATCGAGCAGCACGGTGAAATCCCTGCGCACCCGCTGCCGGCAGCCGACTTCGAGCGCGATGCGCAGCGCCGGTTCGTGCACCGGCTGCAGGCTCGTGATGCGCAGCGCCGCTCCGCTTGGGCCTCGTTCCAGAGTCACTCGCCCCGCGCCCAAGCCCGGTAGATCGCCTTCGGGCTGATTGATCAAACGCAAGCACTGCGGTCCGAGGTCGTCCCCGTCCTCGATCGTCAACGGCAGCCGCAGCGCCAGCGGCTGCCCGATGTAGCTGTTGATCTCTGGCGCGCCCAGGCCGAGCGCGGCGGCGGGCGGCCCGAAGCAAAGGGACACGGCGGCAACGGCCGCGCGCAGGTGCCCGACAGGGGCCCAGGGCCCAGGCGAGGCGCGCAGGAGGACTTTCACGACGGCGGGAAGCTGCTGAATGGATTGTTTGCGACGACGATATCAGCGCGCATTCTTGGCCGCAGCCGGCCGTTGCGTAGCGACGAAAACCCGCTGCGGGCACGCGCTTTCCGGGGCTTGCCAGCCCAGTCCGGGCCCTCAAGTCGCGCGCTCGTTAAACTGCCGGTGCTTATGGAACAGCGACGCCGCCTGCTGTTGATGCGCCATGGCGCAGTCGAGTACTTCGCCGATTCAGGGCGACCCCATCACCCCGACCACGTGCCGCTGACCGCCAGCGGCGTGGCGCAGGCGCGCGCCATGGGCGAAGCCCTGGCGCGCGCGCAGGTACGCATCGATCGCGTGATTTGCAGCGGGCTGGAACGCACGCGCAGCACGGCCCAGCACGTCATGGCGGCGGCCGGCATCGCATTGCCGCTCGAAGAGTGGCCACAGTTGCAGGAAATCCGCGGCGGCAAACTAGGTGCGATCCCCGAGGACAACCTGCGCGACGCCTTCATCGCGCCGTTTCGCGGCCCGGTTGCGCTCGACACGCCGTTTCTAGGCGGCGAAACCGTCGGCCAGTTGCTCGACCGCGCGGTTCCGGCGCTGCAGCGGCTGCTGGACGACCCGAACTGGGATACGGCACTGCTGGTCCTGCACGGCGGCGTGAACCGCGCGTTGCTGTCGTGGTTGCTGACCGGGCAGCGCGTCTTCTTCGGCGGCTTCGAGCAGGCGCCCGGCTGCTTGAACGTCATCGACGTCGGCAGCGGCCTGCACTCCAACATTCTGCGCGTGCTCAATTACAGCCCGCTCGACGAGCTGCACACCGCGACGCGCGCATCGACGATGGAATTGCTTTATGCGCGCTACCAGGCCGTACGCGCCAGCGCGCACGGCGAGGAGTCTGGACGATGAGTCAATTGCAGGAGGTTACCGAGCGCCATCGCTTCGATGTCGCACGCCTTGCCGACTATCTGTCGGCGCATCTGCCAGGTTTCTCCGGGCCACTCGAGGTCAAACAGTTTCAAGGCGGTCAGTCGAACCCCACGTACCTGCTAAGTACGCCGAACCGCCGCTATGTGATGCGCAGCAAACCCGGCCCGGTGGCGAAGTTGCTGCCATCCGCGCACGCGATCGAGCGCGAGTTCCGCGTGCTGCGCGCGCTCGCCGGGCAAGGCATTCCGGTGCCCGAGGTACTGCTGCTAGTCGAAGACGAAAGCCTGATCGGCCGTGCCTTCTTCGTGATGCAGCACGTCCCCGGGCGCATCCTGTGGGACCAGGGGCTGCCGGGGATGACCCCCAGGGAGCGCGCCGCCATCTACGACGAGATGAACCGCGTGATCGCGGCCCTGCACTCGGTGGACGTCGAAGCGGCCGGACTCGCGGACTACGGCAAAGCCGGCAACTACTTCGCGCGCCAGATCAGCCGCTGGAGCAAGCAGTATCAGGCGTCCGAAACCGAACCGATCGAAGCGATGAACCGGCTCATCGAGTGGCTGCCGCAGCACATCCCGCCGGGCGATGAGACGACGGTCGTGCACGGCGACTACCGGCTCGACAACCTGATCTTTCACCCGACCGAGCCGAAGATCGTCGCGGTGCTCGACTGGGAACTTTCCACGCTTGGGCATCCGCTGGCCGACTTCAGCTATCACTGCATGAGCTGGCACATTCCGCCCGGGCAGTTCCGCGGTATCGCCGGGCTGGATCTCGGCGCGCTCGGTATCCCGAGCGAGTCCGAATACATCCGTCGCTACTGCGAGCGCACCGGCCGCGACGGTATCGAGCACTGGGATTTCTACCTCGCCTACAACCTGTTCCGCATCGCCGCCATCCTGCAGGGGGTCTACAAGCGCGCGCTGGAGGGCCTTGCCAGTTCGGACAACGCGACCGCTCACGGCGCACGCGCGCGCGCGCTGGCGGAACTTGGCTGGCAAGCCGCGCAACGGGCGCGCTGAGACCGCAGCCCGCTGCGTCGGCGTGACGGGCGCGCAACGCGCCGCGCTTTTCGTTGCTCGCGCGCGCCCGTTCCGGAATAATCGGCCCGGCGTTCAGGAGGAGACGCGCCGCATCGTCGCGCGCGCAACGCATGGCCGATAACGACATCATTCTCGAAACGCGCCACCTGGTGAAGGAGTTCAAGGGCTTCGTCGCCGTCAACGACGTCAACCTGCGCGTGCGCCGCGGTCACATCCACGCACTGATCGGGCCCAACGGCGCCGGCAAGACGACGGTGTTCAATCTGTTGACCAAGTTCCTGATCCCGACCAGCGGGCAAATCCTGTTCAACGGCCAGGACATCACCTTCGAGAAGCCGGCGCAGATCGCCCGGCGCGGCATCATCCGCTCGTTTCAGATCTCGGCCACGTTTCCGCACCTGTCAGTGCTGGAGAACGTGCGCATCGGGCTGCAGCGGCAGCTCGGCACCTCGTTTCACTTCTGGAAGTCGGAGCGCACGCTCGACGTACTGAACGAGCGTGCGCTGGCACTGCTCGACACGGTCGGCCTGCGCGAGTTCGCCAACTACGTGACGGTCGAGCTGCCGTACGGCCGCAAGCGGGCGCTGGAGATCGCCACCACGCTGGCGATGGAGCCGGAGCTGATGCTGCTGGACGAACCGACGCAGGGCATGGGCCACGAGGACGTCGAGCGCGTGACGCACTTGATCAAGAAGGTGGCGGCCAACCGCACGGTGCTGATGGTCGAGCACAACATGAACGTGGTGGAGACGATCGCCGACACGATCACCGTGCTGTCGCGCGGCCAGGTGATCGCCGAGGGGCCGTATGCGGTCGTCTCCAAAGACCCGCAGGTGCTGGAAGCGTACATGGGCAGCACCGAGGTCGAGCTGCAGGGCGCGCATGGATAAGGGCGTCGAGTGTCTGCGCCTGACCGACGTGCACGCCTTCTACGGCGAGTCGCACATCCTGCACGGCGTCGATCTGGTCGTGAACCGCGGCGAAGTGGTGACGCTGCTCGGCCGCAACGGTGCCGGCCGCACGACGACGCTGAAGAGCATCCTCGGCCTGGTCGGCCGCCGCAGCGGCTCGATCATGGTTAACGGCGTGGAGACGATCCACCTGCCGCCGCACAAGATCGCGCAGCTCGGCATCGGCTATTGCCCGGAGGAGCGCGGCATTTTCGCCAGCCTGACCTGCGAGGAGAACCTGCTGCTGCCACCACCGGTGGCCAGCGGCGGGATGACGCTGGACGAGATCTACGCGATGTTCCCCAACCTGAAGGAACGGCGCAACAGCCCCGGCATGCGGCTGTCGGGTGGCGAGCAGCAGATGCTGGCGGTGGCGCGCATCCTGCGCACCGGCGCCAAGCTGCTGCTGCTGGACGAGATCTCCGAGGGCCTGGCGCCGGTGATCGTGCAGGCGTTGGCGCGCACGATCCGCATGCTGCGCGAAAAGGGGCTGACGATCGTGATGGTCGAGCAGAACTTTCGCTTCGCCGCGCCGCTGGCGGATCGCTTTTACGTGATGGAGCATGGCCGCATCGTCGAAAGCTTCGCGGCCGGCGAGTTGCAGGCTAAACGCGACATGTTGCACGAGTATCTGGGTGTTTGACGGCGTTCCCGATCGGGATCAACCAAGCTGGAGGGCGATGGCAATGAAACGCAAACTGATATCGATGTGGGTGGCGGCCGCCTGCGCGTGGGGCGCAGCGGCGCAGGCGCAGATTTCGGACGGTGTGGTGAAGATCGGCGTGCTGTCGGACATGTCGAGCCTGTATGCCGACATCGGCGGCCCGGGTTCGACCTTGGCGGCGCGGATGGCGGTCGAGGACTTCCAGAAAGCATCGAAGGCCGGCCTGAAGGTCGAGATCGTTTCGGCCGACCACCAAAACAAGCCGGACGTCGGCTCGAGCATCGCTCGTACCTGGTACGACACCGACAAAGTGGACGTGATCGTGGACGTTCCGACGTCATCCGTCGCGCTGGCGATCAACCAGATCACACGCGACAAGGGCAAAGCCTTCCTCGTCTCCGGAGCGGCGACTTCGGACCTGACCGGCAAGGCGTGCTCGCCGAACACGATCCACTGGACCTATGACACCTGGATGCTGGCCAACGGCACCGGCAGCGCGATCGTCAAGACCGGCGGCGATTCCTGGTTCTTCCTGACCGCCGACTATGCGTTCGGACACGCGCTCGAACGCGACACGGAAGCGGTCGTGCTGAAGAGCGGCGGCAAGGTGCTCGGCAAGGTCCGGCACCCACTTAACGCCCAGGACTTCTCGTCGTTCCTGTTGCAGGCGCAATCGTCGAAAGCGAAGATCATCGGCCTGGCCAATGCCGGCGGCGACACGATCAACTCGATCAAACAGGCGTCGGAATTCGGCATCGTCAAGGGCGGCCAGAACCTCGCCGGCCTGCTGGTTTTCTTGACCGACGTCAAGGCGCTCGGCCTGCAGACCGCGCAGGGCTTGATTTTCACCGAGACCTTCTACTGGGACCTGAACGATCAGACGCGCGCGTTCGCGCAGCGCTTCTCCAAAGAGGCGCCGCGCAACAACTACCCGACGATGGTGCACGCGGGCGTGTATTCGGCGGTGCTGCACTACCTGAAGGCGGTGGAGGCGATCAAGTCAGATGACGGCACCAAGGTCATCGCGCAGATGAAGAACATGCCGACCGACGATCCGCTGTTCGGTAAGGGCATGGTGCGCGCCGATGGTCGCAAGATCCATCCGGCGTATCTGGTGGAAGTCAAGAAGCCGGCCGAATCCAAAGGCCCATGGGATCTCTACAAGATCCGCGCGACGATCCCCGCCGAGCAGGCGTTCCGTCCGCTCGATCAGGGCGACTGCCCGCTGGTGAAAAAGTAGCGTGAGGGACGGTGGCGCCGCCGTCCGCGGTGCCGCCGCCCTCTGCGAGAGCGCATGGAAATCTTCGGCATTCCGACGCAAGCCCTGTTCGGGCAACTGTTGATCGGGCTGATCAACGGCTCGTTCTACGCCCTGCTTTCGCTCGGGCTGGCGGTGATCTTCGGGCTGCTGAACATCATCAATTTCACGCACGGCGCTCAGTACATGCTGGGCGCGTTTTGCGCCTACCTGCTGCTGGAGAAGCTTGGCGTCGGCTACTGGTGGTCGCTTCTGATCGCGCCGCTCGTGGTCGGCGCCACCGGCGTGGTGATCGAGCGCACGATGCTGGCGCGTCTTTACAAGCTCGACCATCTGTACGGCCTGCTGCTGACTTTCGGCCTGGCGTTGATCATCCAGGGCGTCTTTCGCAACGAGTACGGCTCCTCCGGGCTGCCGTATCGAATTCCCGAGCAGTTGATGGGCGGGCAAAACCTCGGCTTCATGTTCCTGCCCAACTATCGCGCCTGGGTGATCGTCGCCTCGCTCGTGATTTGCCTGACGACCTGGTTCGTGATCGAACGCACCAAGCTCGGCTCGTACCTGCGCGCGGCGACCGAGAACCCGCAACTGGTGCAGGCGTTCGGCATCAACGTGCCGCGCATGATCACGCTGACCTACGGTTTCGGCGTCGCGTTAGCGGCGCTGGCCGGCGTGATGGCGGCGCCGATCTACCAGGTCAGCCCGCAGATGGGGGCGGACCTGATCATCGTGGTGTTCGCGGTGGTGGTGATCGGCGGCATGGGTTCGATCATGGGCTCGATCGTCACCGGCTTCGGCTTGGGCCTGATCGAAGGGCTGACCAAGGTCTTCTATCCCGAGGCGTCGAACACGGTGATCTTCATCATCATGGCCATCGTGCTTCTGATCCGTCCCGCCGGCCTGTTCGGCACCCAGAAGTGAGAGGCCGTGAATATTCCGTCACGAGTGGCCCGCTGGCTAGGCGCACGGAGCGCAGGGCCGAGACATATCAGGCAGATAGGCGAGGCCCGAGCACCGCGCAGCGACGCCAGCGGGCCGCGCAGTAGCAAGATTCACAGCTTCTGAGGCGCGTCATGATCGCCGTTCCGCACAGTCCAGCGCCGGCCGTGGTCACGACCGACCTGAGGCACCAGCGCATCGCGTTCGCCGTGATGGCGGCGATTTTCATTCTGGCGCCGCTGGTCGTGTACCCGGTGTTCATGATGAAGGTGATGTGCTTTGCCCTCTTCGCCTGCGCCTTCAATCTGCTGATCGGCTACGTCGGGCTGCTGTCGTTCGGCCACGCGATGTTCTTCGGCACCGCCGGTTACGCCTCCGCGCACGCGGCCAAGGTGTGGGGCTTCACGCCGGAGTTGGCGATCCTGTTCGCGGTCGCCTGCTCGACCGCGCTTGGCTGGGTGGCTGGCGCGCTGGCGATCCGCCGCCAAGGCATTTACTTCGCGATGATCACGCTGGCGCTGGCGCAGATGGTGTTCTTCTTCTATCTGCAGGCGCCGTTCACCGGCGGCGAAGACGGCATCCAGGCCGTGCCGCGCGGCAAGCTGTTCGGCCTGATCGACCTCGGCTCGGCCACGACGATGTACCCGTTCGTGCTGGTGATCTTCCTCGGTGGCTTCCTGCTGATCTACCGCGTCGTGCACTCGCCGTTCGGCCAGGTGCTGAAAGCGATCCGCGAGAACGAGAGCCGCGCAATCTCGCTGGGCTATGACGTGGACAAGTACAAGCTGCTCGCGTTCGTGCTGTCGGCCGCGCTGTCGGGGCTGGCGGGCGGCACCAAGTCGATCGTCTTCCAGCTCGCCTCGCTGACCGACGTGCACTGGACGATGTCCGGCGAGGTGGTGCTGATGACGCTGCTCGGCGGGCTGGGCACGGTGTTCGGGCCGGTCGTCGGTGCCGCGATCATCATCACGATGCAGAACTATCTGGCGCAGCTCGGAGCCTGGGTCACCGTCGTGCAAGGCGTGATCTTCGTTGTCTGCGTGCTGGCGTTTCGGCGCGGCGTGATCGGCGAGATCGCGCACGCGATCAAAAAGCCGCTCTGAGCGCGTTGCACGGCTGTGGCCAACGCGCTGCTGAAGCTGCTGGGAACCGAGCTGCCGATCGTGCAGGCGCCGATGGCCGGCGTGCAGGCAAGCGCGCTGGCGATCGCCGTTTCGAATGCGGGCGGACTCGGCTCGCTGCCGTGCGCGATGCTGACGTTGGAGGCCGCGCGCGACGAGATCGCCAAGATCCGGGCGGGCACCGACAGGCCGTTCAACGTCAACTTCTTCTGCCACCGTCCGCCGGTGCACGATCCGCAGCGCGAAGCGCACTGGCGCTCGTTGCTGGCGCCGTACTTCCGCGAGTTCGGCATCGATCCGCAGGCGATCCCCGCCGGACCGGCACGGATGCCGTTTACCGCCGATGCCGCGGCGCTCGTCGAAACCCTCAGGCCGCCGGTCGTCAGCTTTCATTTCGGGCTACCGGAGCCAGAGCTGATGGCGCGCGTGAAATCCACCGGCGCGAAGATCCTGTCTTCCGCGACGACGGTGGCCGAGGCGCGCTGGTTGGAGGCGCACGGCGCCGACGCGATCGTCGCGCAGGGATTGGAAGCGGGCGGACATCGCGGGATCTTTCTGTCCGACGACCTGACGACGCAGCTCGGCACGTTCGCGCTCGTGCCGCAGATCGCGCGCGCGGTCGATGTTCCGGTGATCGCCGCCGGCGGCATCGCCGATGCCGACGGCGTGGCCGCCGCACTGGCGCTCGGCGCCTCCGGCGTCCAAATCGGCACGGCCTACCTGCTGTGCCCGGAAGCGACCACCGGCGCCGTGCATCGCGCGGCGCTGCAAAGCGAGGCGGCACGCCATACGGCGCTCACGAACCTGTTCACGGGCCGGCCGGCGCGCGGCATCGTCAATCGGCTAATGCGCGAACTCGGCCCGATCAACGACGCCGCGCCGCCCTTTCCGCTCGCCGCGGCCGCACTGGCGCCGCTGCGAGCGGCCGCCGAAGAGCGCGGCAGCGGCGATTTCTCTCCGCTGTGGTGCGGGCAGAACGCGGCCGGTTGCCGCCCGCTCGGGGCCGCGCAACTGACCCGCGAGCTGGCGGCGAAGCTGCACGTCGGACGGCGTTAATCCACCACCGTCTGCGACTGCTCGCGCAGGTACTGCGGCAAATACCAGAACGAACCGATCGCCTTGCCGGTGGTGCCGCTCGCCTTCCAGCCGCCGAACGGCTGGTACCCGGGCCACGCGCCGGTGGTCGCCCCTTGCGGGCGATTGACGTAGGTGACGCCGGCCTCGATGCGGTCGAGAAAGCGATCGATCTCGTCCCCGGCGCCGTAAAAGCCAGCCGTCAAGCCATACTCCGACGCGTTGGCCAGATCGATGGCCTGGTCCACCGAGTCCACTTCGCCCACCAGCACCAGCGGGATGAATTTCTCCTCGCGCCACAGCCGGTAGTCGAGCGGTGCGGTGGCGACCGTGGGCGCGACGAAGTAGCCCTTCGCCAACGCGCCGTCTCTCAGTTGTTCGCCGCCGATGAAAATGGTGCCGTGCTGGCGTAGATTGACCGCGCACTTTTCATAGCGAGCGTACGCGGCGGCGTTGATCACCGGGCCGAGCCAGTTCGCCTGTTGGGTCGGATCGCCGATCGCGATCCGGCGCGTCAGCTCGACCAGCTTCTCGCGCAGCACACCGGCGACCGGTTTCTCGACGTAAACGCGCGAGCACGCCGAGCACTTCTGTCCCTGCAGGCCGAACGCCGAGCGCATGATGCCGAGAGCGGCGCGGTCTAGATCCGCGTGTCGGCTGACGATCGCCGCGTTCTTGCCCCCCATCTCGGCGATGCACGGCCGCGGCCACGCGCGCTGCGCGGAACTGCGCACGATCTGCATGCCGACCTCGTACGAACCGGTAAACGTCACCCCGTCCACACCGGCATGCTCGACCAGCGCGCTGCCAACCGTCGAGCCGGCGCCGGTCACGTAGTTGACGACCCCGGCCGGCAGCCCGGCGTCGCGCAGCACCTCCAGCAGCAGCCAGCCCGACCAGGCCGTATCGCTCGCCAGTTTGAACACCACCGTGTTGCCGGTTACAAGCGCCGCTGCCACCGGCCCGCCGGCCAACGCATACGGGAAGTTGAACGGTGCGATCACCGCCCACACGCCGTACGGTTTGAGCACGGTTCGGTTACGGCTGACGAAGCCGGCCAACGGATCATTCGGCAGCGTGCGCACGAAGCCGTCGTTGGCCTGCATCTGGTCGCAGTACCAACTGATCAGATCGGCGGTTTCCTGTACTTCGCCGAGCGCTTCCATGCGGTTCTTGCCGACCTCCAAGGCAACGGCGGCGGCAATGTCGTAGACGCGTTCTTCGATCAGCACGGCGGCACGCCGTAGCAGTTGCACGCGCTGCTGCCAGGGCATGGCACGCCAGGCGGGAAACGCGCGCCGTGCCGCCGCGACGGCGTCGTCGACGTCGGCGGCGGTACCCGCGGGAAAGGTCGCCAGCAGCCAATCGCGATCGATCGGCGAACGGACTTCGAAGCGGCTCGCGCCCGCACGCGGCCGGCCGTCGATCCACATCGGATAGTCGGCGCCGAGCCGTGCTTTCACCCGGGCCAACGCTGCGTCGAAATTCGCGTGCAGCTCGGCCGGCGGGTTGAACATCGTCGAATAGGTGAGCTTGAAACCTTCGTTCATCGGCGGGATCCTTGCAATAACGGCAGCGTCAATGGTAGCGGCCGAAAAAACCGCCGACTTGATTTCGCTCGCCGAGCGCACAAACTAACGGTCCGATGTTGGAGGTTCGTCCGCCCGCGGTGGCCGGCCTGTTCTATCCGGGCCGGGCGCCGGAGCTGCGCGCCGCGCTCGGCGCCCTGATTCCGCCGCCGCGCGCTGCGGCAACGACGCGCCCGCCGAAGATCCTGATCGTGCCGCACGCCGGCTACGTGTATTCGGGCCGCACCGCGGGGCGCGCCTATGCTTTGCTGGCGCCGTTTCGAGCGCAGATCACGCGCGTCGTTATGTTGGGGCCGGCCCATCGCGTCTGGGTGCGCGGCGCGGCGATTCCGACCGTTGACAGCTTCGCGACCCCGCTCGGCGACGTGCCGCTGGATCGCGCGGTGCTCGCGTGGTTGCGAACCCAACCCGACATCGTGGAAAGCGACGCCGCGCATGCCGCCGAACACGCGCTCGAGGTCCAGTTGCCTTTCCTGCAGACGGTGCTGGACCGCTTTACGCTGGTGCCGCTCGCGGTCGGCGATCTCGGGTACCCGACATTGGCCGACGTGCTGGCCGCACTGTGGGGAGGCGACGAGACGCTGATCGTCGTCAGCTCCGATCTGTCGCATTACCACCGCTACGAAGTTGCGCAGACGATCGATCGCGCAACGGTCGATCGGATCCTGGCGCTCGACGACGGCATCGACCACGATCAGGCGTGCGGTGCGACACCGATCAACGCCGCGTTGCTGGCGGCCAAAGGCGCGCACCTGCGCCCGCGCCTGCTCGAGCTGTGCAACTCCGGCGACACGGCGGGCGACCGCGATCGCGTGGTCGGCTATTGCGCGATCGCGTTCGAAGGCGAATTCCATGCGCGACACTGACCTCGGCGACGCCCTTCTCGCGCGCGCCCGCAATGCGGTCGCCGCCGAGCTGGGTTGCGCGCAGGTCGCGGAACCCTGGCACCCGCAATTGGCGCAACCGGGCGCGACGTTCGTCACGCTGCGCCTGCACGGCGAGCTGCGCGGCTGCATCGGTTCGTTGACGGCGACGCGTCCGCTGGACGAGGACGTGCGCGCCAACGCGGTGGCCGCCGCCTTCCGCGATCAGCGTTTCGCGCCGCTCGCCGCCGCGGAGTTCGCCGCGACGCGCTTCGAGATCTCGCTGCTGGCGCCGGCGGAGCCGATCGCGGCGCGCAGCGAAGCGGAGCTGCTGCGGCTGCTGCGGCCGCACAAGGATGGCGTGATCCTGCGCTGCGACGACCGCCGCGCCACACTGCTGCCGCAGGTGTGGGACAGCCTGCCCGATCCGCGCGACTTCGTGCGCGCGCTGAAGCGCAAGGCGGGGCTGCCGGCGGCGTTCTGGTCCGAGGCGCTTTTCTTCGAGCGCTACGAGGTCGTCAAGTTCGACGAAGCCGTCGAGGCCAACCGATGAACGCGCGCGACGACTTTTTCGGCACCGATTACCCGGCGCGCTGGTGGCACAGGCTGGACGACGGCCGCATCCAATGCGATCTATGCCCGCGCGACTGCCGGCTGCACGAGGGCCAGCGCGGTCTGTGTTTCGTGCGCCAGAGAGTCGGCGACGCGATGGTGCTGACGACCTACGGTCGCAGCTCGGGCTTCTGCATCGATCCGATCGAGAAGAAGCCGCTGAACCACTTCTACCCCGGCACGAGCGTGTTCTCGTTCGGCACCGCCGGCTGCAACCTGGCGTGCAAGTTCTGCCAGAACTGGGACATCTCCAAGTCGCGCGAGATGGACCGCCTGATGGACCGGGCCGCGCCGGAAAAAATCGCCGCGGTGGCCAAGCGTCATGGCTGCAAGAGCGTGGCCTTCACCTACAACGATCCGGTGATCTTCGCCGAATATGCGCTCGATACCGCCGCCGCCTGCCATGAACTCGGCTTGCAGACGGTGGCGGTCACGGCCGGCTACATCCATGCCGAACCGCGGCGCGAGTTCTACGCCGCGATGGACGCCGCCAACGTCGACCTGAAGGGGTTCACCGAGGACTTCTACTTCAAGCTCACCGGCGCGCACCTGGCACCGGTGCTGGAGACGCTCGAATACATACGCCACGAGACGAACTGCTGGCTGGAGATCACGACGCTGCTGATCCCTGGCTACAACGACTCGGACGCCGAGCTCGATGCCGAAACGCGCTGGATCGCCGCGCACCTCGGCTGCGACGTGCCGCTGCATTTCACGGCGTTCCATCCGGACTACAAGATGACGGACGTGCCGCGCACGCCGCCGGCCACGCTGGCGCGGGCGCGGCGCATCGGTCTGGCCAACGGCCTGCGCTACGTGTACACGGGCAACGTGCACGACATCGACGGCGGCACCACGTTCTGCCCCGGCTGCGGCGCCGCGGTCATCCGGCGCGACTGGTACGCGATCCTCGCGTACGAACTGACCGACGCCGGCAACTGCCGCCACTGCGGCACGGCGCTTGCCGGGCGCTTCGAGCGCTTTACGGGCTCCTTCGGCCGGCGCCGCGTCCCGGTCTTTCTCGCAACCTGACGATGCCGTAAGGCAGAGTACCGGCGCCGTCGGTATAGTCCGCGCCCGGATCGACTCCGAAACTCTGGCATCGATGCAGCGAATCGAACGCGCCAGCATTCCGTGCAATCTGTGCACAGGCACCGACGTGACCGTGCTGTCGAACAAGAGCCGCAGCGGGGCGCCGCTGCGTACGGTCGCCTGCGTCGGCTGTGGCCTCGTATGGTCGGACCCGCATCCGCACGACCCGCGCCGCTTCTACGAGGACGAATACAGGGTCGCTTACAAGGGCTGCTTCAAACCTAAAGCCAAGCACGTGCTGCGCGCCGGCCGCGTCGCGTTGGCGCGCTTGCGAGCGATCGAGCATCTCGTCCGCCCCGGCCTGCGGGCGCTTGACGTCGGCAGCGGCGGCGGCGAGTTCGCGTATTTGCTCAAGACCCGCGGTCTGGACGTCGTCGGAGTCGAGCCCAATCGCGGTTACGCCGAGTACGCGGCGCGCGAACACGGCCTACAGATCGAATGCGGCTTCATCGACGACGTGGCGCTGGAACCGCAATCGTTCGACCTGATATCCGTTTGGCACGTGCTCGAGCACACGGCCGATCCCGGCGGCGTGCTGGCGCGCCTGCGTTCGGCGCTGCGCGTGGACGGCGCGCTGGTGGTCGAGGTGCCGAACGTGGAAGCGACTTGCCAATCGCCGCGCAGCACGTTTCACGAAGCGCACCTTTACAACTTCAACGAAGCGACGCTGCGCCGGCTGGGCGAGAAAGCCGGTTTGCGTACGGAATCCGTCACGCTGGCGCCGGACGGCGGCAACCTGACGGCGGTGTTCCGGGCGCAAGCCGACGCTGACTGCGGCGCCACGTTGCTCCTGCCCGGCAATCACGCTCGCGTCGCCGCCGCCGTTCGTATGCACACCCCGCTCCGTCACTGGCTTCGCACGCATCCGTATCGGCGCACGCTCAACCGTCTCTATCGCGCGGTCGAAGAACGAGTCGCACTGCTGCGCGCCCCGCGCGGACGTGCGCTGCTCGACCGCTTGTATTCAGCCGTTGACGAGGCTCGTGTCCGTCCAGCGCTATGGCCGGCCATCGCCGCGCTTTTCGCATTCGCTCTCGTTTTCGAGGAAGTGTTCGTCGATCGCTTGCTGCCCGCCTACGGTTGGACTGAGGCGGAAGCGCTCGTCCCGTATTTCGGCGCGCAAGCGGCGGCTTTCGTCGGTGCAACCTGGGTGGCGCTCAGGCGCGGTTATGCAGCGCAACAGCTCGCGTTGCTGCTGGCCGCCGCACTGCCTGTCTTCGCCCTGCCCAGCTATTGCTGACCGCCTGGCCGTTTACGGCCGGATGACCAGTTTGCCGACCGCGCGCCGCGCCAGCAGCGCCTGCAGCGCCTGGCCGGTGTCCGCCAGCGCGTAGGTGCGCGATACGTGCGGCTTCAGTTTGCCTTCGACCAGCCAGCCGAACAGTTCCGCCAGCATTTTCCGGTTCGCCGCCGGCTCGCGCCGCGCGAACTCGCCCCAGAAGACGCCCACCGCAGTCGCCTCCTTCAGCAACAACAGATTGAGCGCGATCTTCGGGATCTCGCCGTTGGCGAAGCCGATCACCAGAAAGCGGCCGCGCCAGGCGATGGAACGCAGTGCCGGCTCCGAGTAGGCGCCGCCGACCGGGTCATAGATCACGTCCGGACCTTTGCCGCCCGTGAGCGCCTTCACGCTCTCGCGCAGGTCGGCACTGGAATAGTTGATCGATTCGTCGGCGCCGTGCGCGCGCGCGGCGGCGAGTTTCTCGTCCGTGGAAGCGGCGGCGATCACGCGCGCACCGGCGAGCTTGCCGAGTCCGACCGCCGCCAGCCCGACGCCGCCGCCGGCGCCGAGCACCAGCAGCGTCTCGCCGGCCCGCAACTGCGCGCGGTCGAACAGGGCGTGGTGCGAGGTGGCGTAGGTCAAGGTGAACGCGGCGGCCACTTCGTCGCTCAGCGCCGCAGGAATCGGGATCGTCTGCGCCGCCGGCGCGCAGACGTACTCGGCGAACGCGCCGAGGCCAACGAACGCGATCACGCGATCGCCGGGCTTCACGTGCGTCACGCCGTCCCCGAGCGCATCGACGGTGCCGGCCACCTCGCTGCCCGGAGTGAACGGCAACGGCGGCTGCATCTGGTACTTCTTCTGAATGATCAGCGCGTCGGGGAAGTTCACGCCGGCGGCCTTGACGCGCAGCCGCACTTCGCCCGCCTTCGGCTCCGGCAACGGTACTTCGACCAGCCGCAGCGTCTCCGGCCCACCCCACTCCTGGCATTGAATTGCCTTCATTCGTCGTTTCCTCCTGGCCCGACTCGTTGCGCGCCGCGAATTTACGCGCATCGGCGCGCCTGCGCTATGCTGGCCGCGCCCAGCGGAGACGGACCATGAACTTCGAATACACGCCAAAACAACAGGAGCTACGCGCGCGCGTCGACGCGTTCATGCAGGAACACATTTTCCCGAACGAACGGCGCTTCTACGAGGAAATCGAAGCCAACACGCGCGCCGGCAAGCGCTGGACGCCCACCCGCCTGATCGAAGAGCTGAAGCCGAAGGCGCGCGCGGCCGGCCTGTGGAACCTGTTCCTTCCGGACTCGCCGCACGGGGCCGGGCTCACCAACCTCGAGTACGCGCCGCTGGCGGAGCTGATGGGCCGCGTCACCTGGGCGAGCGAAGTCTTCAACTGCAGCGCGCCCGATACCGGCAACATGGAGACGATCGAACGTTACGGCACCGAGGAACAGAAACGGCAGTGGCTGCTGCCGCTGCTGGCCGGCGAGATCCGGTCGGCGTTCGCGATGACCGAGCCCGACGTCGCCTCGTCGGACGCCACCAACATCCAGACCAGCATGCGGCGCGACGGCGACTGGTATGTGATCAACGGCCGCAAGTGGTGGACCTCCGGCGCCGGCGATCCGCGCTGCAAGATCATGATCGTGATGGGCAAGACCAATCCGGACGCGCCGCGCCACGCGCAGCAGTCGATGATCCTGGTCCCCACCGATACGCCGGGCGTCAAGATCGTGCGCCCGCTGACGGTATTCGGCTACGACGACGCGCCGCACGGCCACATGGAAGTCGTGTTCGACAACGTGCGCGTGCCGGCGTCCAACATCCTGCTCGGCGAGGGGCGCGGCTTCGAGATCGCGCAGGGCCGCCTGGGGCCCGGCCGCATCCATCATTGCATGCGCACGATCGGAGTGGCAGAACGCGCGCTCGGCCTGATGTGCAAACGCCTGGCGTCGCGCGTGGCGTTCGGCGCGCCGGTGTCGAAGCAGACGGTGTGGCAGGAGCGCATCGCCGAGGCGCGTTGCATGATCGACCAGGCGCGGCTGCTGACCTTGCTGGCCGCGCGCATGATGGACACGGTCGGCAACAAGGCGGCGCGGGCGGAGATCGCGATGATCAAGGTCGTGGCGCCGAACGTCGCCTGCCAAGTGCTCGACTGGGCGATCCAGGCGCACGGCGGCGGCGGCGTGTGCGACGACTTCTTTCTCGCTTCCGCCTACGCGCACGTGCGCACTTTGCGCATCGCCGACGGTCCGGACGAAGTTCATCGCAACGCGATCGCCAAGCTGGAGATCGCCAAGCACGTACCGCTGCCGGCCAAAGAAGACCGATGATCGACCTCTACACCTGGCCGACGCCGAACGGCCACAAGGTCCACATCATGCTGGAGGAGTGCGGCCTGCCGTACACGGTGCACGCGATCGACATCGGCGCCGGCGACCAGTTCAAGCCCGAGTTTCTGCGCATCAGCCCGAACAACAAGATCCCGGCGATCGTCGACCCGGAGGGTCCCGACGGCAAACCGATGCCGCTGTTCGAATCCGGTGCGATCCTGCTGTACCTGGCGGGCAAGACCGGCAAGTTCCTGCCGCCGGACGTGCGCGGCAAGTACGTCGTGTTGCAGTGGCTAATGTTTCAGATGGGCAGCATCGGGCCGATGTTCGGGCAGGCGCATCACTTTCGCCAATACGCGCCGCAGAAGATCGGCTACGCGATCGACCGCTACACGAACGAGGCGAAGCGCCTGTACGGCGTGATGGACAGGCGCCTGGCCGAAGCGCCTTATCTCGGTGGCGAGTATTCGATCGCCGACATCGCCGCTTTTCCGTGGACGCGCTCGCACGCCAACCAGGGCGTCGATCTTGCCGACTATCCGAACGTCAAGCGCTGGTTCGATGCCATCGCCGCACGGCCTGCCGTCCAGCGCGGGCTGCAGGTACTGGCGGAGCGCCGCCGGCCGATCGCCGGCGACAAGGAGCGCGAGGTTCTGTTCGGCGCACAACAGTACGCGCGCCGCTGATTCGGCGCCGCTTTACTGCAGCGGCTCTTTGAGCAGTGCGCCGAGCGGAAACGGCATCACTTCGATGCCTTCTTCTTTCAGCGCGTCGGCCTCCTCGCGCGTCGTCACGCCGCGAATGCCGCGTTCCGGCGCCTCCTTGTAGTGGATGCGGCGCGCTTCTTCCGCGAAGCGCTCGCCGACGTCCTCGGTATTGGCGGCGATCTCGCGCGCCATCTTCAGCAGCGCGGCGTGCAGCTGCTGCGGCGTCGGCATCAACGCTTCCTGCCGCTCCGGCTGCGCGCCGAGGTTCAGGCGTGCCGCCGACGGCGTACGACGAATCTCCTTCGACGCGCACAGCGGGCATTCGATCAGTCGCCGCTCGCACTGCGCCTCGAAGTCGTTTTCGGACGCGAACCAGCCTTCGAACGGGTGATCGTTCGCGCAGCGCAGATCGTAGACCTTCAAAGCCATGTCATTGGTGCCCCGGACCGGAATCGAACCGGTACGCCTTGCGGCCCGGGATTTTAAGTCCCGTGCGTCTACCAGATTTCGCCACCGGGGCATCGTGTGCCATGCGGCAGAGTTCGCGATAGTAGCGACTCGCCGCCCGCGCCAAGCTCGCGCGCCATGTCGCCGCGGCGGCACTTGCCCCCGCGCCGCTACTGCGAGCCCCGCCCCATGCCCAGATACGCTGCCTGGACCGCCGGATCGTTGAGCAACTGTTGCGCGTCGCCACTGCCGGCGATGTGCCCGTTTTCGAGCAGGTAGCCGCGATCGGCGATCGCCAGGCTGCGCTTGGCGTTCTGTTCGACCAGCAGGATGCTGACGCCAGCGGCGCGGATCCGGGTCAGCGCCCGGAACAGCTCGCCGCACATCAGCGGCGACAAGCCGAGCGAGGGTTCGTCGAGCAGCAGCAGCCGCGGCGCCGACATCAGCGCGCGGCCGATCGCCACCATCTGCTGCTCGCCGCCCGACATCGTGCGCACGGCTTGCCGCAGCCGCTCGGCCAGGCGCGGGAACAGCCGTAACACGCGCTGCAGGTTTTCGGCCTCCTGCGCGCGCGCGCGCTTCGGGTAGGCCCCGAGCAGCAGGTTTTCGCGCACCGTCAGTTCGCCGAACACCCCGCGCCCTTCGGGCACCAGCGCAATGCCCGCCTCGACGCGCTCGCGCGCCGGCAGATCGTGCAGCGGACGGCCGTCGAGCGCGATGCGCGCGCCATCCGCGGGCAGCAAACCGGCGATCGCCTTCAGCAACGTGCTCTTGCCGGCACCGTTGGCTCCCAGGATCACCACGATCTCGCCCGCCTTCACCTCGAGCGCGACCCCGGCGAGCGCCCGGTGCAGGCCATAGGCGGCCGACAGCCCGCGCACCTCAAGCAGCATCGTCGTCCCCCAGGTAGGCCTGCACGACACGTCGATCCGCCAGCACCTGCTGCGGCGTGCCTTCAGCGATCTTGACGCCGGAGTTCATCACCACGCAGCGGTCGCATAGCGAGCGGATCGCGTCCATCACATGCTCGACCATCAGGATCGTGATACCGCTGCCGCGCAGCGAGCGGATCAGCGCCACGCCGTCGAGCAGCTCGGACGGATTCAAACCCGCCAGCCATTCGTCGAGCAGCAACAGGCGCGGTCGCAGCGCCAGCGCGCGCGCCAGTTCGAGGCGCTTCTGGTCGATGTAGGTCAGTTCACCCGCCAGCCTTTCGGCGCGCGCGCTCAGGCCGACACGCGCCATCAGCTCGTCTTCCTCGGCCGCCGAGCCGCGGCGCACCAGCAGCCCGGCGCGCACGTTCTCGCGCACCGTCATGCGCGCAAAGACCCGCACCAGCTGGAACGTGCGCGCGATGCCAGCCCGCGTGATCCGATGCGCGGGGCGTCCCGCCAGGTCTTCGCCGTCGAAGCGCACCGAACCCGAATCGGGCCGCAGCGCCCCGCTGATCAGATTCAACGCCGTGGTCTTGCCGGAGCCGTTCGGGCCGATCAGACCGACGATCTCTCCTGTGCCGACCTCGAAGCTCAGCGCATCGACCGCCTTCAGCCCGCCGAAGGCGCGCGCCAGTTCGCACACTTGCAGCAGCGCCGTCATCGCGCGCCGCTCCCGCCCGCGCGCTTGAGCACCCATCCCAGCACGCCGCGCGGCAGCGCATAGACGATCGCCAGGAAGATCAAGCCGAGCACGATCGGAAAGTGGTTCGGGAAATACTTGATCAAGGTCTCGAACAGCAGCACCAGCGGGACCACCCCGAGCGCGGGCCCCCAAAACCGGGCCACTCCGCCGAGCAAGGCCATGATCACGGTCTGGAACGACACGATCGCGTTGAAGGCGATCGTCGCGTCGATGTAGGTCCAGCGCGGCGCGACGATCGCGCCGGCCAGCACCATGAAAGCCGAGGTGAGCACGAACGCGGTGAGCTTGACGCGCGTCGTATCGATGCCGCAGTGGCGCGCCGCCTGCTCGTCCTCGCCGATCAACCGCAGCGCGAACCCGAGCCGGCTGCGCGACAGCCACCAGCCGAGCGCCATCACGGCCACGAAAAGCGCCAGCAA
>DATLZG010000030.1:0-8064 GCA_035574095.1 Burkholderiaceae bacterium
CTCTTGGCCTTGGCTGCGGCCGTCTCGCGCAATCCGCATCCGGCATGCATCCGCGCAATGCCCACGTCCCTCGTGAAACATCCGGGCGAGCCGCGATCATGCCGCGCGGCGCCGCGCGCCGTCATCCCGTGTGGCGGTCAGAGCAGCTTGCCGATCAGGAACACCAGAAACGTCAGCAGCAGCGTGCTGGCGAACGGCAGCAGGATTTCGCGTTTGCCAAGGCGGAACCGGAAGTCGCCCGGCAGGCGGCCGATGCCGAGCTTCTGCAGCCACGGCTGCAACGCGGCGAGCACGATCAGGGCGATGAACAGGGTGACGACGAAGCGCATGCGGTGGGCGATTCGAAGCGGGCGTTGCGGGCCGGCCGAGGTGGCGCGCGGGCTCAAAGCGTGTGCCTGCGATCGCCGCGCGCGAAACCGGCGAGCGGCGTCTCGATGCCGCGGCCGACCGCGAGCACTTTGAGCAACTCGCCCATTTCCGCCTCCGACAGCAGCCGCTGCGCTTGCGCCGTGCGCGCCGGCGTACGCTCGGCGGCCAGCAGCTCCAGCAAGCCGCAATTGAGCAGGAAATGCGATTGCGGCGCGTAGCCCAGCACGTCCAGCCCCGCTTCGTAGGCGGCGGCCGCCGCCGCGCTGAAGTCCACGTGCGCGGTGATGTCGTTCGCGCCGGGCAGCCACAGCGGATCGGCGTGCGCGCGGTGCCGGTAGTGGCACATGATCGTGCCCATCAGGCGCTGCGGGTGGTAGTACTCGCGGCGCGGAAAACCATAGTCGATCGCGAGCAGCAGGCCGCGCCGCAGCCATTGCGCGGCCGAGCGCATCCAGGCGCGTGCGACGAAGCCGATCTCCGAGCCGTAGCCGTCCGGAAGCAGCCCGACCTCCGCTTCGATTTCCTCCACCGCCTGCTGCAACGGCCCGTCGGCCGCGCGCTCGGCAAACACCAGCCGCTCGCCGTCCAGTGCCACCCCGCGCTCGACCACACGCGCGCCGCGCTTGACGAACAGGCGCACCGGCATCACGTCCAGCACTTCGTTGGCGACGATCACGCCGTCGAACTCCGTGGGCGGCGCGTCGAGCCACAGCACCGGCAAGCCGGCCAGCGACTCACGCTGGCGCGCGCGCAGGTCGGGCGACACCTCCACGATCGCGTAGCTTTCGACCGTCACCCCGCGCTGCGCCAGCGCCGCCAACAGATCGCGTGCGAGTTTTCCGGTGCCGGCGCCGAATTCGACGATGGCCGGCGCGGTGAATTGAAAGGCCTGCGCCACCTGCGCGGCCAGCGCAGCCCCGAACAGAGACGAAATCTCCGGCGCGGTCACGAAATCGCCATCGGCGCCGAACTTGCGCGTACCGGCCGCGTAGTAGCCGAGGCCGGGCGCGTATAGCGCCAGTTCCATGTAGCGGTCGAAGCCGATGAAGCCGCCCGCCGCCTCGATCTCGCGCGCGATCCGCCGCACGAGCCGGGCGCTGGCGGCGGCGGTGTCGGCGTCAGGCGCCGGCAACGCGGGGGACCGATCGAGAATCATGGATCGCCGATCACGAGAGACCGGCCGATGCTACCGTTAAACTGCGCGCCCGCTTCCCCGCCATCCGCTCGCATGCCGCAGGCTCCGCAACCGCGCGTCGCGCTCGTGACCGGCGCGGCCAAGCGCATCGGCCGCGAGATCGCGCTCGCATTGGCACGCGACGGCTGGGACGTGGCGGTGCATTACGCGACCTCGCGCGCCGAGGCGCGCGCCACCGCCGCCGAGATCGAAGCGCTGGGCCGGCGCGCGATCACCGTCAACCGCAATCTGGCGGTGACGCGCGGCGTGCGCAGCGTGATCGACGAATGCACGGCCGAGCTGGGCCCGGTGACCTGCCTGGTGAACAACGCCTCGATCTTCGAATACGACACGCCGCAGCGCTTCAAGCCCGAACTGCTCGTCAAGCACGTGCAGGTCAACACCGCCGCCCCGCTGTTGCTGACGCAGGCGCTGGCCGAACGGCTCGCGCCGCGCGCGCGCGCGGTGGTGGTCAACCTGCTCGACCAGAAGCTGTGGAATCCGAACCCCGATTTTCTCAGCTACACGCTGAGCAAATGCGCGCTGGAGTACGCCACACGCGTGCTGGCGCAGGCGTTCGCGCCCAGGCTGCGCGTGGTGGGGGTGGCGCCGGGCGTCACGCTGCAATCGCACCTGCAGACGGCGGCGGGATTCGCGCGCGCGCAGACGATGACGCCGCTGAAGCGCTCGAGCACGCCGGCCGACGTTGCCGCCGCGGTCGTCTACCTGGCCAATGCGCCGGCCGTCACCGGGACCACGCTGATCGTCGACGGCGGCCAGCACCTGATGGCCGCCGCGCGCGACGTGATGTACTACACGGAACGCAAATGACCTGGCTGCTCGATCCGCGCCTGGCCGATTGCCGGCGCATCTTCCTGCGCGAAGTGGTGCTGGGGGCGAACATCGGCATCCACGACTTCGAACGCAGCGGCCCGCAGCGCGTGACGATCAACGTCGATCTGTTCGTGCCGCTGGCGCTGTCGACGCCGAAGCAGGACAGGATCGCCGAGGTGGTCGACTACGATTTCGTGCGGCTGGCGATCCGCCGCCGCATCGAGGCCGGCCACATCAATCTGCAGGAAACGCTGGTCGACGACATCGCGCGCGAGCTGCTGGCGCATCCTGCCGTGCGCGCGGTACGCGTGGCGAGCGAAAAGCCCGACGTGTACGAGGACGTCCAGGCGGTGGGCGTGGAAGTGCTGCTGTTCAAGGAGCCCGACCGATGAACGCCCCGCGCGAGCTCGACGGCCGCGCCGCACGCAAGGCGGCGTACGAGTCCAACAAGCTGGAGAAGCGCCTGCTGCGGCTGACCGGGCAGGCGATCGCCGATTTCAACATGATCGAAGCCGGCGACCGCGTGATGGTCTGTCTGTCGGGCGGCAAGGACAGCTACGGGCTGCTGGAGGTGCTGCTGACGTTGCGCGCCCGCGCGCCGGTGCCGTTCGAGCTGGTGGCCGTCAATCTGGACCAGAAGCAGCCGGGCTTTCCCGCCGATGTGCTGCCCGCGTATCTGCGCGCGCGCGGCGTGGCCTTTCACATCGAAACGCAGGACACCTATTCGATCGTCAAGCGCGTGATCGAGCCGGGCAAGACGATGTGCTCGCTGTGTTCGCGGCTGCGGCGCGGCATCCTGTATCGGGTCGCCAGCGAACTGGGCGCGACCAAGATCGCGCTCGGACATCACCGCGACGACATCCTCGGCACGTTCTTCCTGAACCTGTTCTACGGCGGAATCCTGAAGGCGATGCCGCCGAAGCTCGTCTCCGACGACGGCCGCCACGTCGTGATCCGGCCGCTCGCGTACGTGCAGGAAGCGGATCTGGCCGCCTACGCCGAGATCAAGCGTTTTCCGATCATCCCCTGCAACCTGTGCGGCTCGCAGGCGAACCTGAAGCGGCAGCAGATCAAGCGCATGCTCGCCGAGTGGGAACGGCAATGCCCCGGCCGGGTGCAGAACGCGTTCAACGCGCTGGCGCGCGTGGTGCCCTCGCACCTGATGGACGGAAGGCTGTTCGACTTCAGGAACGTGCGCGCCACCGGCGCGCCGAACCCCGCTGGCGACACCGCGTTCGACGAGCCAGAGCCGGGCGCGGCAGCCGAGGCGCAACGGATCGTGCGCTTCGCCGAGTAGTCGCCGTGCCGGCTCAATGAGGAGCGGCGCCGACGATCCGCCAGCCGTCCGGCGACTGCCGCAGCCGTCGCTCCCACACGGTGCGCGATTCGCGCCCGCCCAGCTCCGGGAAGTGCAGCACGACTTCGAGCGTGCAATCGACCGCGGCGCCGTTGGTCGCGCGGCACTCGATCGGAACCACGTCGGCCAGCACTGGGCGGAAGCTCGCCGCCATGCGGTGCGCGGCGACGTTGCCCGACGCGCCGAACGAGTCGAAGCGCGAATCGGCGGCGAGCTCCGCGCCGATCAATCGCTGCAGTTCGGCGCGAGTCGGTTGTGCGGGCGCCGCGCGGCTGCCGGTCGCGCAGCCGAACAGCACTCCGAGTACGAGCGCGACCGCGGGGATCCACAGGACGATCAACCACCAGGGTGAAGTGCGGCGGTCCATGCTTCCCTCCTCGTTTCGCCGGCGTGCGTCGTGTTTTACGGCGGGCGGCGTTACCGCGCCGTTATGCCGTGGCCGGGCGCGGACTTGCGAAAGGTGGCGGCCTGTCTTGCGCACCCTCCACCAGCAGGCGCGGCGGCCGGCGCAGCCGGTACGGCCTTGGTGCGCAGGCAGAAAGCGCCAGAACCGTACCGGTGAGCAGCAGCACCCAGCGCAGCAGCGTCTTACGGACCGCCGTGGCCCTTTCGGTTCTCATCGTTCGCCTCCTTGCTCGTCGCCGAGCCTCAGTTGCGGGTGCCGGTGCAGGTGTACGAATCGCCGCCCGCGGTGCGGTGGTTGAACACCAGCGTCGTCGCGGTCTGGCTGCGCGCGATGCCCCAAGTCGCGTTGTCGGAGAACGTCGCCGCGTAGGAAATCAGGGCGTCGCCCAGGCTAACCAGATCGATAGCGAGGGCGCTTTCCGCCGCGCGCGGCGCGGACATCGAAAAGACGATCGCCCCGAAAGTCACGCTGCCGTTGGCGATCGCGAGCGCCAGCGACTCGCGCGTCGTCGTCGTGCCGCGGCGCACGTCGCATTGCAGGGTGCCGCGCGTGCCGTCGAACCACGAGACCACCAGCGCGTTGAGCCCGATCGCCGGCGGTACCGACGCAAGCCCGGGCACGCAGCGCGTGATTACCGTGTTGCTGGAGGTCATGGTCACCTGCGCCGACGACGCGCTCGGCACGGTGACGAAGCGGCCGATCGAGACACTGCGGTCGATGCTCGAGTCGGTCATCGCCAGGATCTGCAGGCCCCCACCGCTGGTCGCCGAGACGGCAGAGTTCGGCGAGGCCAACGACAGGCCGCCGCCGTTCCACGCCGCATCGCCGTCGGCGGCGATCACGATCGCCCCGTTGCTGCAGCCGACGTCGTAGGTGCCGGCGAACAGCGCCGCCAGCGGGCGCTTGTACGTGTCGGCCGGCGCGCTCGTCGTCACCGAAAGCAGCGCCGAGTTGCTGGTCGCGCTGCCCTGGTTGTTGGTGACCACGACCGAGTAGGTGGCGCCGTTGTCGCCCAAGGTGAGCGCGGGCGTGGTGTAACTGGCCGCTGTCGCGCCGGCGATCGCGTTGCCGTTGCGCCGCCACTGGTACGTCACCGGCGCCGCCCCGCTCGCACCGACCGTGAAAGTGGCGGTCTGCCCGACCAAGACCGCCACGCTCGCCGGCTGCTGCGTGATCACCGGCGCGCCGGTGGCGGCGCCCACCGTCAACGTCGCGGCGTTGCTGGTGGCCGTGCCTTGACCATTGCGCACGACGACGCGGAACTGCGCGCCGTCGTCGGCGGCGGTGGCCCACACCATCAGCCCGGAGCCGGAGGCGCCCGCGATGTCCACGCCGTTGCGCTGCCATTGGTAAGAGAGCGGCAGCGTGCCGTCCGCCACCACCGCGAAGCGCGCCAGCGTGTTGGGCGGCGTGCTGACGTTGGCCGGCTGCACGAGGATCGTCGGCGCGCTGGTGACCGTGCCGCGCTCGACCAGGCACTCGGACAGCGTGATGTCGGTGGCCGACGGGCCGACCGTGATCGGCGCCGTGGTTTCCGTTCCGCCTTGCACGCGCAGCACCGCGCGACCGTCGCGCCGCATCGGCACCGAGAAATCGCCGTTGACGTTGCTGTAGGCGCGGCCGGTGCCAGTGTAGTCGAGCCCCTCGGTGATCACGGTGCGGTTGCGCGTGCGCGTGCCCTGGCTGGTCTGCACGCAGCCGTGGACCCAGATCGTCTCCAGCGGCCGGTCGGCGTTCCACCACGAAAAGTGCGTGACCGTGCCTTCGTAGTAGCGCTGCGTGCCGGTGCCGGCCAGCGTGGCGCTGCCCTGCTCGATCCAGCGGCCGGTCGTTTCGTCGAGGTAATACAGCGGAATCGTGTTCGGCGCGTCGGCCGCACGCGTGGACAGCGGAATGCGCACGGTGGCGCTGGCGCCGGTGGCGAGGTCGTAGCGGTTGCCGCCCACGTCGCGCACGACGACGCCGATCGCGCCGAAGCTCTCGATCGGCCGCGCACCGCTGCCGGTGGTGGAGGTGAAATCGCCGGGCATCTGGTTCGGGTCGCGCGCCGGTTCGATCGAGGTCAGCTCCACCGTCAAGTTGCCGCTCGGTGCGGCGCCCGTGTCGGCGCGCACGAAGGCGTTGGCCGGTGCGGTCACGCGCATCGTCGTGCCCGCAGGCGCCACGTCGACCGCCGCGGTCGGATCGATCGCTGCGCTGGCGCCGACCGGCTGCAGGAACACGCGCTCGAGCGTGACCGCGCCTTGGCGCACGGCGGCGACGCGGATCGTCTCGGCGAAGCCGGGGGCGCTGACGCGCAGCACGACGCGCTCGGAGGCTGGCACGCCGGCCAACTGGAACGTGCCGTTGGCTGCCGAGCTGGTCGCGGGCAGGCCAGCGATCGTGACGGTGGCTCCCGCGATCGCGGCGCCTGTCGTGGCGCTGTAGACGAGACCGTTCAGTGTGCCGCTGCCGGTGGGCGCGGCCACCGTCAGCGTGGCGTTCGCGCTGGTCGCCGAACCTGCGCCGTTGCGCACGACGACCGAGAACACCGCGCCGTTGTCGGCGAGCGCCGCCACCGGAATTGCGTAGCTCGCCGCGGTCGCGCCGGCGATATCGGCGCCGTTGCGCTTCCATTGGTAGGAAAGCGGCGCGTCGCCGCTGGCGCTGACCGTGAAGCGCGCGTTCTGCCCTTCGGTCACGGCCACGCTCTGCGGCTGCGCGCCGATCGACGGCGCGGTGCCGGTCGGACCGCCGCCGCCTCCGCCGCCTCCGCACGACGTCAGCCCAAACGCGAGCAGCGCCAACAGCACCGCGCGCAAAACCGAAAACACGCTTCTCATCTCCGTCTCCTCGTCATCGAAGTGGTGCCGGGAGACTTGTAGCGGGGCGACCGTTACCGCGCCGTTAACGCGACGGAGAAGAGCAAACGGGTCCAAAAAAAAAGGGCCGCAGCGAGCGGCCCTTTCGGCGCGGCATTGGTACTTGTCTACTTCGGTTTCGATTTCTGGTCGAGTTCTTTCGACGCCGGCGTCTGGCCGCCCTGCACGCCGAGGCGGCCGCCCGTTCCGAGTCCGCCGCGAACCTGCTGCGCCTTGTAGTTGCGCAACGCCTTGACCATGTTGTTGTACGAATCGACGAACGCCGCCAGGATCACGCGCCCTTGCGGCGTGCTGCTGTAGGCGCCGGCGCCACTCCACGCACCGCCGCCATAGAGACGCCCGACCAGTCCGAGATCCATGTTCTTCGCGTAACCCTCGGCGGCCGAGATCTGCACGCTGGAGCGGTTGTCGATCAGCAGCAGCGTCGTCGACGCTTCGTTCTGGCTGATCGAGCCGGCCGCCGCACCGGCAACCCAGCCGAGCGGACCCGGAACGTAACGCGCAACCGACCCGACGCCGGCCGCCCCGCCGCCGGTACGACCGGTAAAGAAGATCTCCGGCGCTATCGTGTAGTCGGCGGCGACCATCTGCCCGCCGCCAAAGTTGCTGCCGGCGCGGCCCTCTCCGCCGCGCATCAGCTCGCGCTCGCGCATCAGGTTGTTCATCGAGCGCCCGCGCTCGACGACGACGAAGCAGTTCGACTGCTGCACCATCAGCCGCAACATCGGAATCGTCGACGGCAGGTTGTAGTGCCGCAGCCGGCTATACCAGTCGGCGCGCTGGTCTTCGTCGAAAGCGACCGTGCCGAGCGTCTCGGTGCAGGATTCCAGATTGCTCTTCGCGCCTTCGGCGGTCGCTCCGCCGACACCGCCGGTGACCGGATTGGCCGAGTCACCCTGTTTGATGGGAGTCGACAGACAACCGGCCAGCGCCAGCGCCGCGCTGGAAGCCAGGGCTGTCCTTGCAAGTACGGTCTTGATCGTTTTCATATACCCCTCGCTGGGTTTCGATTCGGCGGCCACGAGCCGAACCGGGTCAACAGACTACGCCCGAACCGCAGCGT
>DATLZG010000031.1:0-17454 GCA_035574095.1 Burkholderiaceae bacterium
GCGCGCGTTCCGCCTCGAACCGCGCGCGCAGTTCGCGCTTCAGCACCTTGCCGATCGCGCTGCGCGGCAGCCGCTCGACGAAGCGCAACGCGCTCAGGCGCTGCGTCTTGCCGAGCCGCTCATTGGCCCATGCCAACAGCCGCTCGGCGTCCGCGGCGGCGCCGGGCCGAGGTACGACGTACGCGACCGGCGTCTCGCCCCAGCGTTCGCTGGCCACGCCCACCACCGCCGCCTCGGCCACCGCGGGGTGCGCGGCCAGCACCGCCTCCAGATCGCTCGGGTAGATGTTGAAGCCGCCCGAGATGATCATGTCCTTCTTGCGGTCCAGCAGCACCAGGAAGCCGTCGGCGTCGAAGCGGCCGATATCGCCGGTGCGGATGAAGCGCTTGCCGGAAGCGTCGTACCACTCGGCGGCGCGCGTTTGCTCCGGCCGCTTGTGGTAGCCGGTCATCATCGCCGGCGAATGGCCGACGATCTCGCCCGCCGCACCGGGCGCGAGTTCGCGGCCCTGCTCGTCGATGACGCGGATGTCGTGCCCGGGCGCGGGGCGGCCGACCGTGTGCAGCTTGTGCGGGAACTCGTGCGCCGCCAGCAGGCAGGTGCCGCCGCCTTCGGTCATGCCGTAGATCTCGACCAGGCCGCCCGGCCAGCGCGCCAGCACCTCGGCCTTCAGCGCGGCGGAAAACGGCGCGCTGGTGCACTGTTTCATCCGGAACGCGGACAAGTCGTAGCGGCCGAACTCCGGTGCCGCGAGCAGGTGCTGATACTGCACCGGCACCAGCATCGTGTGCGTGACGCGTTCGCGCTGCGCCAGCTCGAGATAGCCGATGACGTCGAACTTCGCCATCAGCACCGCCGTGCCGCCCAGCGCCAGCGTGGGCAGAAACGAGACCAGCGTGGTGTTGGAATAAAGGGGCGTGGCGAGCAGCGTGATCGCTTCCGGCCCGTAGCCGTACGCGATCGCACGCTGCACGTGGACCCCGCGCATCGCGTGCGACTGCACGATGCCCTTCGGCGTGCCGGTCGTTCCGGACGAATAGATGATGTTGAAGGCGGCAGCCGGCGCCACGACCACCGGCTGCGGTCGGCTTCCTGGCGGTGCCAGCCATCGCGATAACGGTGTGCCGTCCGCGCTGTCGTCCAGCGTCACGCGGGGGAGGTCGGTGCGCAGCGCGGCGGCCACCGGCGCATCGACGAACAGCAGCCGCGCGTCGGAATCGGCCGCCATCGCGGCGACGCTGTCCGCGGTCGCCGTGGGCGGTAGCGGCGCCACCGTGATGCCGGCGCGCAGCGCACCCAGAAACACGATCGCATACTCGAGCGACGTGGCGGCGAGAATCGCGATCGCATCGCCGCTGCGCAGACCGTCGCGCTGCAAGGCGCAGGCGACGCGATCCATCAGCGCGTCCAGCGCCGCGTAGTCGAGCGCGCGGTCGTCCTGCACCAGCGCGCGCTGCTGCGGCCGCGCACGCGCGTGCGCGCGGATCCGGTCGGCGATCGTCGCCGACGCCCCGGCAGGCGCCGCCGCGGTCATGCGGGCAAGACCATCTGCGTCTGCGTGACCAGCGCCAGCAGCTTGCCGGATTCCGCCACGATGCGCGTCTGCCAGACCATCGTCGTGCGGCCGCGATGCAGCGGCGTCGATTCGCCGGTCACGCGCGCGCCCAGCGGCGCGGCGCCGAGGAAATTGGTCTTCGATTCGATCGTCGTCGTGCGCGCGCCCGCCGGCAGATTGACCAGTGTGCCGATCGCGCCCAGCGTATCGGCGAAGGCCATGAACGCACCGCCGTGCAGTACGTCGCCGGCCGTGCACAGCTCGCGCCGCACGGTCAGCGCGCCGACGATCTTGTCGCGCTCGACCGCCAGCAACTCGATGCCGAGCGTGCCCGGAAACAGCGGCTTGATTCTTTCGTTCAGATCAGCGGTCGACAGCATCGCGCCCTACTTGCCGGTTTGGATCAACTCGATTTTGTAGCCGTCAGGATCGGTGACGAAAGCGATCACCGTCGTGCCGCCTTTCACCGGCCCCGGCTCGCGCGTGACCTGGCCACCGGCGGCGCGGATGCGTTCGCACGCCGCGTAGGCGTCGTCCACCGCGATCGCGATATGGCCGAACGCGTTGCCGAGGTCGTAGCGATCGACGCCGTAGTTGTAGGTCAGTTCGAGCGCCGCCTGCTCGCTCTCCGGACCGTAGCCGACGAAGGCGAGCGTGTACTTCTGCTCGGGGCGGTCGGTCGTGCGCAAAAGTTTCATGCCCATGACCTTGGTGTAGAAGTCGATCGACCGCTGCAGGTCGCCGACGCGCAGCATCGTGTGCAGGATTCGCATGGAAAGGGGCGAGGCGCGAGGATGGAAACCGCAATGGTAAGGCCGCGCACCGCGGGGCGATCCGTAGCGCGACTGGGGGACGCACGGCGCGCGGCGCCGGTTGGTATGGTTTGCGGTCCGTGCAGCCAAACGGAGACAACGATGGACGAATCCCGCCGCAACTTCCTCGCTCGTGCCGCCGGCGCCGGCGCGCTCGTCGCCCTCGCCGAGCCGCCCCTTGTGCTGGCGCAGGCGCCCGCACCGGCCGACGCGCCGCTGCCGGGCACGGTGCCGAACGCCGAGGTGCTGAAGGGCAAGGACATGTCGGTGTTCAAGGTGCACTCGGACCGTCCGTTGACCGGCAGCGTGCCGGCCGAGGCGCACGACTTCGACGTCACGCCCACCGAGCGCATGTTCGTGCGCAACAATTTGTTGACGCCCGCGATCGACGCCGCCAAACACCGGCTGACCGTAAAAGGGCTGGTCGAACGCGAGCTGACGCTCTCCGTCGACGATCTGAAACGTCAGTTCAAACCGGTGACGATCCAGGCGATGCTGGAGTGCGCGGGCTCCGGGCGCACCGCGTTTCAGCCCACGCCGCGCGGCACGCCGTGGTTTCCGACCGGCGGCATGGGCTGCCCGAAGTGGACCGGGGTGCGGCTGGCCGACGTGCTGCGTGCCGCGGGCGTGAAGTCCAACGCGGTGCATGTGGCGGGGCAGGGCGCGGATTTCGGCGCGGTGGCCACGCTGGCGCCGGTCATTCGCTCGATCCCGATCAGCAAGGCGATGGAGCCGAACACGCTGATCGTGTGGGACATCAACGGGGCGCCGCTGCCGGCGGTGCATGGCTACCCGATCCGGCTGCTGGTGCCGGGCTGGGCCGGTTCGGCATCCACCAAGTGGCTCAGCACATTGACCGTGCTGGACGCTCCCTTCAAGGGCACCTACATGGACGACAGCTACCGTATTCCGCGCCGGCCGATCGCCCCCGGCGAGCGCATGCCGCCGGACGCGGTGTCGACCGAAGCGTGGCCGGTGAAGTCGATGATCACGTCGCCGGCGCCGAACGCGAAGTACCGTGTCGGCGAGCCTATCCTCGTGCGCGGCAAAGCCTGGGTCGGCGAGGGCGCGATCGCGCGCGTGGAAATCTCGCTCGACGAAGGCGTCACCTGGCGCAACGCCGACCTCGATGCGCCCGGCGACAAGTACGCGTGGCGCGGCTTCCGCTTCCTGTTCCGTCCGACGCAGCCCGGCTACCAGACCTTCCTCGCCCGCGCCTGGGACGACAAAGGCAACGCGCAGCCGCTGGTGTCGCCGTGGAATCCGCTCGGCTACTTCTGGAACGGCGTGCACCGCGTGGGAGTGAGCGTTGAAGCCTAGCCAGTGGGCGCTGGCGGCGTTGCTCGCCGGCGTGGCGACCGCCGCGCCGGCGCAACTCGTCTCCGGCCCCGGCGCGGCGCTGACCAACGCCCGCTGCAGCGTCTGTCACGAGCCGCAGCACTTCCTGCGCTCGCGCCTGTCGCGCGGCGAATGGGAAGACGTGATCGACTTCATGACCAAGCGCGGCATGCCGCCGCTGACGAAGTCCGAGCACGAGATCATCGTCAACTATCTGGCGACTTACTACGGCCGCGAGCCGGCGCCGCCGCCGGCGCCGGACACGTTCGCTGCGGCCGATGCGGTCGAGGCGCTGCTCACCGCCCAGGCCTGTACCGGTTGCCACGCGGTCGATCGCAAACTGATCGGGCCGTCGTTCCGGGAGGTGGCGGCCCGGTATGCGAACGACCCGACAGCGACGGCGCGGCTGGCCGCCAAGATCCGCAACGGCGGGGTCGGCGCCTGGGGTGACGTGCCAATGCCCGCCAACGCGGCTTTGTCGGAGGCGGACGCCCTGAAACTGGCGCAGTGGGTGCTGAGCCGGAAGTGACCGCGGCGCGCCGACCTACACCGGCAGCAGATCGATCTCGACGCGCTTGATCTGATCGCGCGCCGCTTCGAAGCCCGGCAGCAACTGCGCCACCGCGCTCCAGAAGCGCGGCCCGTGGTTCAGCTCTTTCAGGTGTGCCAGCTCGTGCGCGACCACGTAGTCGATCACCGGCAGCGTGAAATGGATCAGCCGCCAGTTCAGGCGGATACGGCCGTCGTGCGTGCACGAACCCCACTGCGAGCGCGCGGACGACAGCGTCCAGGCGCGCGGCTTGACCTCGCTTGCCTGCGCCAACAATGCGAGCCGCTCGCCCAGCACGCGGCGCGCTTCGCCCTGCAGCCAGGACTGCACCGCGTCGCGCACCTGCTGCTCGGTCGCGTCGGCCGGCAGCGCCAGCCACAGCTCGCGCTCGACCAGACGCGTGACCGGCGTGGCGCGGCCGAGCCGCAGCACGATCTCGCCGCCCAGATAAGGCAGCGTGCCGCCGTCGGCGAAGACGACCGCCGGCAGCTTGCGCCGCGCGCGCCATTCGCGCCACTCGGCGAGCTTGGCGCTTATCCAGCGCTCCTTTTCCAGTATCGCCGCTTCGATCTCGGCCAGCCGCACCCAGCGCGGCGCGCTGACCGTGAGCCCCTCGTCGTCGATCTGAAAGCCGATCGTGCGGCGGCGCGCACGCCGCAGCCGGAATTCCAACGCGCCCGCGCTCAGCGTTAGGCGATGCCGGTCGCGCGTGCGGACGATACGGGTGTCGGTTCGGCGATGGGCGGCGGGGGCCGGCGCGGGTTCGTCGCTGTCGAACGCCAGCGCGAGCTGTTGCGCGTCGAGGTGGGCGGTGCGCTTGTTCAAACGGGCGTCGGTTCGCGCTCGGGTACGTAGGGGCCGGGATAGCGATGCGGTGCCAAGCGGCGCATCTCGTTTTCGATCCAGGATTCTACGAGCGCGGCGACCTCGTCGGCACTCCTGCCGTCCGGCGCGATCGGCTTGCCGATCGAGACCGTGATCGTGCCGGGTCTTTTGACGAAGGCGCGGCGTGGCCATACCTCGCCCGAGTTCAGCGCGATCGGCACCACCGGCGTGTTGGTCCGCACCGCCAGCCGTGCGCCGCCGGTCTTGTAGCGGCGCGTGGAGCCGGGCGGCGTGCGCGTGCCTTCGGGAAAGATCACGATCCACCAGCCGTCGCGCAGATGCTCGGCCCCCTGCTGCACCACCTGTTCGAAGGCGTCCTGCCCCTTGCTGCGGTCGATGTTGATCATGCCGAGCGTGGCCAGGCCCCAGCCGAAAAACGGCACCCAGTGCAGTTCGCGCTTGTAGACGAAACTCAGGCGCCGCGGCATCACCGACGGCAGCCACAGCGTTTCCCACGCCGATTGGTGCTTGGGCAGCAAGATCGCCGGACCGTCCGGCAGGTTTTCCCAGCCCTCCACTCGCCAGCGGATGCCGCAGATCACGCGCGCGGCCCAGATCGCGAAGCGGGTCCAGCCGGTGGCCATCAGGTAACGCTGCGGCGGCGGCAGCCACGACCACAGCAGCGTGCCGATCGCATACGGTGCCACCGTGACCGCGAGCACCGTCATGTACAGCGCCGAGCGCAGCCACAGCATCGTTCAGCTCGCCGCCAGCAGCGAAAGATCGGCGACGCGGTTCATCGCCGCGTGCAACCGTGCCAGCAGCGCCAGCCGGTTGGCGCGCAGGCGCTCGTCGTCGACGTTGACCAGCACCTCGTCGAAGAAGCGGTCGACCGGGACTTTCAGCGGTGCGAGCGCCGCCAGCGCCGCGGTGTAATCGCCGGCGGCGAAATGCGCATCGGCCACGCGCGCGGTCTGCGCAAACGCTTCGGCGAGTTCCTTCTCGGCCGGCTCGAACAGCAGCCGCGGATCGAACTCCGCGGCCGGCTCCCGGCTGCCGGCCGCCGATTTCTTCAGGATGTTGCCGATCCGTTTGTTCGCGGCCGCCAGGCTGCCGCTTTCCGGCAACTGCATGAACGCGCGCACGGCGGCGAGCTGCGCCGGCACCTGGTCGATGCGTTGCGGCGCGAGCGCGACGACGGCTTCCACTTCATTCGCGCTGTAGCCCTGCTCGCGCAGCAGACCGCGCAGGCGGTCGTACAGGAACGAGGCCACGTCGCCCGCCACCGGTTTGAACGCACGCACGCCCTCGAACGCCTGCTGCGCGAGCGCCAGCAGCCGCTGCAGCGGCAGCGCCAGGCTCTTCTCCATCAGCAGCCGCAGTACGCCGATCGCGTGCCGGCGCAGCGCGAATGGGTCCTTGTCGCCGGTCGGCCGTTCACCGACGCCGAACAGCCCAACCAGCGCCTCGAGTTTGTCGGCCAGCGCCACGCAGGTGCCGATCACCGTGCGCGGCAGCGCGTCGTCGGCGAAGCGCGGGCGGTAGTGCTCCTCGATCGCGTCGGCGACGTCCGGCGCCTCGCCGTCGTGGCGCGCGTAGTAGCGGCCCATGACGCCCTGCAGTTCCGGGAACTCGCCGACCATTTCGGTGCGCAGGTCCGCTTTCGCCAACCGCGCCGCGCGCTCGACGTGCGTGACGTCGGCACCGAGCGCGCGCGCGACCTCGACCGCGATGCCGGTGATGCGCTCGACGCGCTCGAGCTGCGAACCGAGCTTGTTGTGGTAGACGACGTTCGCCAGTCCGGGCACGCGCGACTCCAGCGTGTGCTTGCGGTCCTGGTCGTAGAAGAACTTCGCATCCGCCAGCCGCGCGCGCACCACGCGCGCGTTGCCGGCGCGGATCGCCGCGCCGCCGTCGGCGGCGTCCAGATTCGACACCAGCAGGAAGCGGTTCAGCAGCCGCCCGGCGGCATCCTGCAGCGCGAAGTAGCGCTGGTGCTGCTGCATGGTCAGGATCAGGCACTCGGGGGGAACGGCGAGGAATTCCGCTTCGAACTCCGAGTCGTACACGACCGGCCATTCGACCAGCGCGGTGACTTCGTCGAGCAGCGCATCGGGCGTCAACGGCACAGCATGCAGCCTGTTTGCGGCGGCCGTCAGCAGCTCCACGATGCGCGCGCGGCGGCGTGCGAACGATGCGATCACGCGTCCCTCGCGCTCGAGCTGCTGCTCGTAGGTGTCGGCCGAATGAACGGCGATCTCGCCTTGCGAGTGGAAGCGATGGCCGAACGTCTTGGTGCCGCCGATCAACCCGAGCGCCTGCAACGGCAGCGGTTCGTGGCCGTGCAGCGCGACCAGCCGATGCGCCGGGCGCACGAACTGCACCGTCGTGACGCCGTCGGCGAGCTGGTAGCTCATCAGTTTCGGAATCGGCAACCGGTCGATCGCCTCCTCGAGCGCGGCTTGCGCGGCCGCGATCAGCGGTTGCCCGGCGGCGACACTGGTCAAAAAGACCGCGTCGGCCTTACCGTCGTTCTCGACCACCAGTGCATCCGGGCCGTCCTGCTTGCCGATCGGCAGCCCCGCCAGATGGCCGCGTCCCAGCGCTTCGAGCTTCTTCAGGAACGCCGCGGTCCAGTTCTTGGCTTTGTCCTGCGCCACCGCGAGCGGCATCAGCTTTTGCTTGAACGGGCGGTCGGCCGCACGCGATTTCACCTTCGAGATATGCACCGCCAGCCGGCGTGGCGTCGCAAAGGTGGTGGTGTGGCTGTCGTCGGCGAGCAGGTGGCGCGCGCGCAGCCCCGCCTCGAGCTGCGCGGCGAAGGACTGCGCCAGCGCGGCGAGCGCCTTCGGCGGCAGCTCCTCCGTGTGCAGTTCGATCAGCAGGCTCGCGGTCAGCACGGCTCGGCCCTCACGCCGCCGCTTGGCGCTCGGCTGCGGCCAGCATCGGGAAGCCGAGCCGCGCGCGGGCGTCGTAGTAGCTCTGTGCCACCGCGCGTGCCAGCGTGCGGATGCGGCCGATGTAGGCGGCGCGTTCGGTGACCGAAATGGCGCCGCGCGCGTCGAGCAGGTTGAACGTGTGCCCCGCCTTCAGCACCATCTCGTAGGCGGGCAGCGCCAACTGCAGGTCCATCAGCCGCTTCGCTTCGGATTCGAACAGGTTGAACTGCGCGAGCAGAACCTGCGGGTCGGAGGCCTCGAAGTTGTATTTGCTCTGCTCCACTTCGTTCTGGTGAAAGACGTCGCCGTAGGTCAGCACCTTCTCGACGCCGCGATCCTTCCAGCGCGTGTACACGAGGTCGAACACGTTGTCGACGTTTTGCAGGTACATCGTCAGCCGCTCCAGCCCGTAAGTGATCTCGCCGGTGATCGGCTTGCATTCGAGCCCACCGACCTGCTGGAAATAGGTGAACTGCGTGATTTCCATGCCGTTCATCCACACTTCCCAGCCCAGGCCCCAGGCGCCCAGCGTCGGGTTCTCCCAGTTGTCCTCGACGAAGCGGATGTCGTTGACGGCGGTATCGATGCCGAGCGCACGCAGCGAGCCGAGATATACATCGAGAATGTCCGGCGGCGAGGGCTTCAGCACCACCTGGTACTGGTGGTGCTGGTGCAAGCGGTTCGGATTCTCGCCATAGCGCGCGTCTTTCGGCCGCCGCGACGGCTGTACGTAGGCGGCGCGCCACGGCTCCGGCCCGATCGCGCGCAGGAACGTGGCGGTGTGCGACGTGCCGGCGCCGACCTCCAGATCGATCGGCTGCAGCAGCGCGCAGCCCTGCCGGTTCCAGTATTCCTGCAGGCGCAGGATGACTTCCTGAAAGGTGATCATCGCTCGCGTATCGGTTCAGTCGATCTGCAGCAGCGCCTTGATCTTGGCCAGCACCTCGGCCAGTTCGTCGCCGGAAGCGCGGCCTGCGACCTTGACCCGCCGCGCGCGCCAGTCGATGCTTTTTACTTGATCGGCCAGCGCCACGCCGCCGCGCGGTCCGGCGATCGCGACCTCAAAGGGGTAGCCCTTGACGGCCGTCGTCAACGGACAGCACAGCAGCAACTCGGCGCGCCGGTTATAGCGCGCCGGCGACAGCACCAGCGCCGGGCGATGGCCGCGCTGCTCGCGCCTGCGAGTCGGATCGAAGTCGACCCAGATGATGTCGCCGGCGTCGGGCACCGTCGGCATCAGAAGGCCTCTTTGCCGACCGCGGGGCCGAAGTCGACGGCGGCGTGACGGTTGCGCTTGTTGATGGCGCGCACCAGCTGGTCCAAATCGAAACGCCGGCGCCGCACCGGCTCGATGACGATCGAGCCTCCGCGCGCCGACACCTTAACGCGCTGATCGACTTTGAGCCGCACCGACGCCGCGACCTCGGCCGGAATGCGCACGCCGAGATTGTTGCCCCACTTCTTGACCGTCAGCTCTGCTTTCATCGGGCGGCTCCGTTCGCACGTTTAAACCCAGTATAAACAGGCCGCGTCAATCGCGCCCGGCCCGCCCCCACCACGCCGCGGCCAGCGCCAGCAGCGCGACCGCCGCCAGCGCCGGCGCGTCGCCGTAGCGCACATAGGGCGTGGTGCCGGTGTGGCCTTGCACCTCGCCATCGAGCACGCCGGCGGTGGCGTATGGCAACACGGCCTGCACGCGGCCCCGGGCGTCGACGATCGCGGTGGCGCCGGTGTTGGTGGCACGCAGCACGGGCCGCCCGGTTTCGAGGGCCCGTAGGCGCGCGATCTGCAGGTGTTGCGGCAGCGCGATCGTGTTGCCGAACCAGGCGAGGTTGGACAGGTTCAGCAGCATCGTGGGCGCGCGCGTGGGGTCGTGCCAGGCATCGATGATTTCGGCGCCGAACAGATCCTCGTAGCAGATGTTGACTGCGATCGTCTGCCCGACGAGTTCGAACGGCGGCTGATGGCGCGCGCCGCGCTGCTGATCGCCGATCGGGATCGTCATCAGATCGACGAACCAGCGAAAGCCGGGCGGGATGAATTCGCCGAACGGCACCAGGTGGCGCTTGCTGTAGCGCTGCGCGCCGCTGCGGTCCGGCGCGATCGCCACTGCGCTGTTGAACCAGCGGCGTTCGGGTTCCTCGATGAAGACGCCGAATACCAGCGCGGCGCTGCGCGTGCGCGTGAAGTCGAGCAGATCGCGCACGATCGCTTCCGGCAGAGATCCCAGCGGCACCGGATAGACCGATTCGGGCAGCGCCGCCAGATCGAACGTGCCGGGCCGCCGCAACAGGTCCATGTGCGTCGCGTGCGCGCGCGCCAGCGCTTCGGGACCGAACTTCTCGTCTTGCGGAACATTACCCTGCGCGAGACGCACCTTGATCGGCGCGCCGACCGGCTGCGTCCACTCGCGTTGCGCCAGCCAGGCGCCGCCGGCGACGAGTCCGACCGCCGCCACCGTGGTCGCGGCCAGCGCGCGCGCGCCGCGCAAAACCGCGAGCGCGGCGAGCGCGGCCGCGATGAGAGCCGCGGCGAGCGTGATGCCGTACACGCCAGCCACCGGCGCGAAGCCCGCCAACGGCCCGTCGCTGAGCGCGTAACCGGAGGCAAGCCACGGGAACCCGGTGAACGCCACGCCGCGCAGCCACTCGGAGCCAGCCCAGGCCGCCGGCAGCGCCAACAGCAGGCGCGGCGCGGGCGCCGGCACGAATCGGTGCGCGACACTCAACGCCAGGGCCGGGTACAGGGCGAGCAACGCGCTGAAGGCGGCGGTGGCCAGCGCCGCCAGCGGGGCGTCCATCTGGCCGTACAGATGCATGCTGACGTAAACCCACCACACGCCGCTCGCGAACCAGCCGAGACCGAACGCGAACCCGAGCAGCGCCGCCTCGCGCGCGCGGCGCGTATGCATCGCCGCCGCGAACAGGCCCGCGAGTGCGAGCGGCTGCAGCCACCACAGATGCCACGGCGCGAACGACAGCGTATGCGCGACGCCGAGTGCGCCGGCTTGCGCCGCGCGGGCGTACGTCGAGCGCAGGTCGATACGGAAAGTCGCCAACGGGGCCGCCGCCGAAGGGGAAACCGGCGCAGTCTAGAACCTATCAGTCCGCCGCGGCCGCCGCGGATGCTGAGATGGGTTCTAGCGACGCGGACGGTTCACGCGTGATGGCGCGCGTTGATGGCGGCGAACTCTTCGGCGGCCGGCCGGTGCAGACGTGTGACCTGCAGCAGATGCACCTGGCGCGCGTCGGCGCGCAGCACGTCGAAACGCAGGCCGTCGATTTCGACGGCATCGCCGCGCTTCGGCACGCGCCCGAGCCGCTCGGTGATCAGCCCGCCGATGGTGTTGGCGGCGGCGTCCGAAAGGTTCGTTCCCAGCGTGCGGTTGAACTCGGCGATCGGCGTCAGCGCGCGCACGCGGTAGCGGCCGTCGGGCTCGGCCACCACGCGCTCCGCGCGTTCGTCGCGGTCGTATTCGTCGGCGATGTCGCCGACGATCTGCTCGAGCACGTCCTCGATCGTGATCAGGCCGGCCACGCTGCCGTACTCGTCGATCACGATCGCCATGTGATTGCGGTTCAGGCGGAACTCGCGCAGCAATACGTTCAGCGGCTTGGTCTCCGGAATGAACACCGCTGGCCGCAACATCGCCCGCACGTCGAATTTCTCGTCGCGGTAGTAGCGCAGCAGGTCTTTGGCGAGCAAAATGCCGATCACCTGGTCCGGACTGCCGTCGATGACCGGGAAACGTGAGTGCGCGGTCTCGATCACGCGGCCGATCCAGGCTGAAGGCGGCTCGCTGATGTCGATCACGTGCATCTGCGAGCGCGGCACCATCAGGTCGAGCGCGCGCAGTTCGGACACCTGCAGTACACCCTCGATCATCGACAGCGCGTCGGCGTCCAGCAAATCGCGCTCGTGCGCCGCCTGCAGCACGGCCAGCAGTTCGGCGCGGCTCTCGGGTTCCCGGAAAACGAACGCGCTCAGGCGTTCGAGAAAGGTTCTGTGCTTCGAGTGGTGAGTCGCAGCGCGACTCGGAGGCTCAGCTGACATCGGAAGCGGGCACCGCTGCTTTGGCGCCCGGCAGTTGCGACGGCGCTGAGCATATCCGATGCGCCGCCGCCGTGGGATCTCGGTCAGCCCGTATCCGCGCCGCGTGAATTCGGCACGAAGCCCGCGCTAACTTACGTGTAAGGGTCGGCGATCCCGAGACGCGCGAGCAGACGCCGCTCGAGCGCCTCCATCGCGCGCGCCTGCTGCGGCGTCACGTGATCATGTCCTTGCGCATGCAGCGCGCCGTGGATCACCAGGTGCGCCAAGTGAGCGCGGAAAGACTTGCCTTGCGCGCGCGCCTCGGCGCGCACCACCGGCACGCAGATCACGATGTCGGCGCGCACCGAATGCGCGCCATAGTCGAACGTCAGCACGTTGGTGGCGTAGTCGCGCCGGCGAAAGGCGCGGTTCAGCCGCCGGCCTTCGCGTGCGCCGACGAAGCGCAGCACGATCTCGGCCTCGCCCGGTAGCGCAAGTAGCAGCCAGCGCCGCAGGGTCGCGCGCGCCGGCAAGTCCCGAAAGCGCGCGCGGTTCTGCACCGACAGCCGCAAGTTCGGCGCGACCCGCGCTCGTGTCATTCGGAGGCGCGTTTGCCGCGCGGCGCGGGCGGGTTGAGCTTTTCCGCGCGTTCGTACGCCTCGACGATGCGCGCCACCAGCGGATGGCGCACGACGTCGGCGGCGGTGAAGTAGGTAAAGGCGATACCGCGCACGTCGCGCAGGATGTGCTGCGCTTCGATCAGGCCGGAGGAGTTGCCGCGCGGCAGATCGATCTGCGTCACGTCGCCGGTGACCACCGCCTTGGAACCGAAGCCGATGCGCGTCAGGAACATCTTCATCTGCTCGGGCGTCGTGTTCTGCGCCTCGTCCAAGATCACGAACGCCTGGTTGAGCGTGCGGCCGCGCATGTAGGCGAGCGGCGCGATCTCGATCGTCTGCCGCTCCAGCAGCCGCTGCGTCTTGTCGAAGCCGAGCAGGTCGAACAGCGCGTCGTACAGCGGCCGCAGGTAGGGATCGACTTTCTGCGCCAGGTCGCCCGGCAGGAAGCCAAGCCGCTCGCCGGCTTCGACCGCCGGCCGCGTCAGCACGATGCGCTTGACCGCGTCGCGCTCCAGCGCGTCGACCGCGCAGGCGACCGCCAGGTACGTCTTGCCGGTGCCGGCCGGGCCGATCGCGAACGCGATGTCGTGCGCCAGGATCGCTTCGATGTATTCGCGCTGCCGCGGGGTGCGGCCGTGCAGATCGCGCCGGCGCGTGTGCAGCGCGGGCAGCGCCGTGGCGTCGGCCGCCTGCGCCGCCGGCGGCGCCAGTCCGCGCGTGCGCTCGACGAAGTACAACTGAATGTCGTCGACGCTGATCGGCCGATCGGCGCGCGCCAGGAAGTGCTCCAGCACTTCGATCGCCTGCTGCGCGCGCTCGTGCGCGCCCTCGATGCGAAACTGATGGCCGCGGCGGCGGATCGAGACTTCCAGTTCGGTTTCGATCTGGCGCAGATTGCCGTCCAGCGCGCCGGTCAGGTTGGCCAGTTGCGCGTTGTCCGCCGCCGCCGCGTAGGCGAGCACCTTTCTTCCGCTCGACCGGCGCGCCACGACTCGCTTAGCCCGGATACTTCACGAGGGACGCAGGGATTGCGCGTGCCGATGCGCGCGGCAGGTTGCGCGAGAGGGGCGCAGTCGAATGCCCGCAGGCATTCGCGATCACTTGAGCGCAAGATGACCGCGCAGCCGCCGCGCAAACCCGCGTAGCCCCGACGATCCAGAGTGCGCTGCGGCTCGCCTGCCGCAAGCGCTTGCCGAAGCTGCCGCCATCACGCATTCGGGGGCGACCTCGTGAAACATCCGGCTTGGGCGGCCGTTGCCGACTCGCGCACCGGCACCGCGCCGCGCAGCGAGTGCGCGTAAGCCTGCTCGATGCGCACGTCCACCATCGCGCCGATCAGCCGCGCCGGCGCCGCGAAGTTAACGATGCGGTTGTTGCTGGTGCGCCCGGTCAGCTCGGCGGGGTCGCGCTTCGACGGGCCCTCGACCAGCACGCGCTGCACGGTGCCGACCATCGCTTCGCTGATACGCGCCGCGTGCGCATTGATGGCGGCCTGCAGCCGCTGCAGGCGCGCCAGCTTGACTTCCGGCGGCGTGTCGTCGGGCAGCTCCGCTGCTGGCGTGCCGGGGCGCCGGCTGTAGACGAAGGAGAAACTGGTGTCGAAGCCGACTTCCTCGACCAGCTTGATCGTCTGCTCGAAATCGGCGTCGGTCTCGCCCGGAAAGCCGACGATGAAGTCCGACGAAATCGAAATCCCGGGCCGCACCGCGCGCAGCCGCCGCACGATCGACTTGTACTCGAGCACGGTGTAGCCGCGCTTCATCGCCGCCAGCACGCGGTCCGAACCCGCCTGCACCGGCAGGTGCACGTGATCGACCAGTTGCGGAACGCGCCCGTAGGCCTCGATCAGACGCGGCGTGAATTCCTTTGGGTGCGAGGTCGTGTAGCGGATGCGCTCGATGCCGGGGATCTCTGCCACGCACTCGAGCAGCAGCGCGAAATCGGCCGTCTCGTCGCCGCTCATGCGGCCGCGATAGGCGTTGACGTTCTGGCCCAGCAGCGTGACTTCTTTGACGCCATGGTCGGCGAGGTCGGCGATCTCGGTCAGCACGTCCTGCAGCGGGCGCGACACTTCATCGCCGCGCGTGTACGGCACGACGCAGAAGCTGCAGTACTTGCTGCAGCCTTCCATGATCGAAACGAAAGCCGTCGGGCCTTCGACCCGCGGCGGCGGCAGGTGATCGAATTTTTCGATCTCCGGAAACGAAACATCGACCTGCGGGCGGCCGGTCGCGCGGCGCCTTTCGATCAACGCCGGCAGCCGATGCAGCGTCTGCGGTCCGAACACGAGGTCGACGTACGGCGCGCGCGCCACGATCGCCGCCCCTTCCTGGCTCGCGACACAGCCGCCGACGCCGATCAGCAGATCCGGCTTGGCGCGCTTCAGCTGTCTGACCCGGCCCAGATCCGAGAACACCTTTTCCTGCGCCTTTTCGCGCACCGAGCAGGTGTTGAACAGAATCAGGTCGGCGTCCTCCGGCTTATCGGTGGGCGTGTAGCCCTCGGCAGCGGCGAGCACATCGGCCATCTTGGCCGAGTCGTACTCGTTCATCTGGCAGCCGAAGGTTCGGATGAAGACTTTTCTCGCGTTCACGGTGTAGAGCCGGTGGCGAAAAAAAGAACGGCGGCGCTGTCAGGGGGGCGCGGCCAGGATGCCGTTCACGAGCCGGCGGGCGCGCGCCGCACCGGCGCGCCGCGGCTGCGCTCGTCCGCATCCAGCAGCCAGACCGCCCGCACCTGGCCGCGCTCGTCGAGCGCATAGCGCGCCGGCGTTCCGGGCGCGACCATGCCCGGCGTCACGGTCAGGTTTCTCGGCGTCAAAAATCGCGCGCCGGGCGCCAGGCGGTACGTCTTGCCGTCGATCCGGATCAACGACGCGCTGACCGCCTCGACCTTGCCGCTTGCGGCGTCGGCCGGGATGTTGCGAGCGACGCCCTGCGCCGCCCCCACGCCGATCGTGGCGGCGAACAAGGCGGCGGCGAACAGGGCGCGGGGCACGGCAGCGATTTGGGAATCTGGTGGCGGATCAGGGACTCGAACCCCGGACACAAGGATTATGATTCCTCTGCTCTAACCAGCTGAGCTAATCCGCCTGCGAGAAGCGGCGCGGATTATGCCATCAGGCGCCCGGTATCTCGTCCGCGGCGCGGGTGCGGCCGGCGGTCAGATCCAGCGTCGGGGTGCTGCGCGCCAGATGCGGGAACTCCACCGCGATCAGGGTACCGGGCCAAGCGCGATCGGTGGCGCGCGGATTGGGGCCGATGCGCAGCCGCGCGTCGTGCTGATTGACGATTTCGCGCACGATCGCCAAGCCCAAGCCGCTGCCGTCGACCTTCGTACCCAGCACGCGATAAAACCGCTCGAACACGAGCTCGCGCTCAGCCTCCGGAATGCCGGGCCCGGTGTCTTCGACTTCGACCACGGACGCGCCGGCGACGCCGCGCACGCGCACCGTCACGGCGCCGCGCGGCGGCGTGTAGCGGATCGCGTTGTCGAGCAAATTCTTCAGCAGCTCGCGCAGCTGCAGCGGCAGACCGATGACTTCGGCCGCCGGCTCCAGCTCCAGCCCCAGGTCGATGTCGCGCGCCAGCGCCAGCGGCACACAATCCTGCATGACCTCGCGCGCGATGCGCGCCAGGTCGACCGCCTTGAAGGCGGCCAGATCGGTGGCCTGGTGCTCCGCTCGCGCCAGCGCCAGCAATTGGTTGATCAGGTGCGTTGCGCGTTCGGTCGCCTCCGCGATCTGACGCAGGCTGCGACGCATCTCGCCGGCATCGCTTTCGCGCAGGGCCAGCTCGGCCTGCGTGCGCAGCCCGGCGAGCGGCGTCTTCATCTGGTGTGCGGCGTCGGCGATAAAACGGCGCTGCGCATTCAGGTTCTGCTCCATCCGCTGCAGCAGTTCGTTGAACGCGTTGAGCAGCGGTTCGAGCTCCTCGGGGGCGGCGCGCGGATCGATCGGCGACAGGTCGTCCGGACGCCGGCGCCGGATCTTGTCGCGCAGCGAAGTCAGCGGTTTCAGTCCCTGCGTCAGCCCGAACCACACCAGCGTGACCGCGATCGGCAGGATCACGAACTGCGGGATGATCACGCCGCGCACGATTTCATTGGCCAGTTGCGCGCGCTTCTCCAGCGTCTCGGCCACCTGCACCAGCGCCGGCTGCGCGCCGGGCGGCATGGCTGCGAAAGTCACCCAGGTATAGGCGACGCGCACTTCCTCGCCGTGCACGCGATCGGAGCGGAAACGCACGCGTCCCGGCGTGGCCGGTTCGTCCGCGGACGGCAGCGGTAGGTCGAAGTCACCGGCGACCAGTTCGCCGCGCAGACCGAGCACCATGTAGAAGACGCGCTCGGATCCGTCGGCGCGCATCAGTTCAGCGGGGCTTAGCGCAAGGTCGAACGTGACTTCGCGGTCGACCTCCCGCACGTGCCCGGCCATGACGTTCAGCGTTTCGGCGAGCAGCCGGTCGTACGGCGCGTTGGCAATGCCCTGCGCCACCAGGAACGTGATCGTCACCGACAGCGGCCACACCAGCATCAGCGGCGCCCACATCCAGTCCAGCATCTCCGAGAACAGCGAACGCCGTTCGTCCAGCGGGCGCAGCGGGTTGAGCAGCGGTGGGCGCGGCGGCTCTTCGGCGCGCGTACGCGAACCGGCGCGCAGCGCGGCCGCCAGCGTGCGCACATTGGCACGCCACCCGCTCGCGGGCGGCGGTGGATTGGCGGCGGGACGCGACTCGTCCGGCATCGGTCGGCTCGCTGGCCCGCCCGGCCTACTTCGCGCCCG
>DATLZG010000032.1:0-2283 GCA_035574095.1 Burkholderiaceae bacterium
CGCCTGACCGAGGCCGAAGAGATCTTCAAACGCATCGGATCGGTCGGAAGCGCCGAGCCGGAGCACCGCGGTGCTTTGGGAGCGTTCTATGCGGCGACGGGGCGTAACGAGGCGGCACGCGCCGAGTTGCTCCGTATCGTCGCCGCGCACCCGGACGATATATACAATGCACGGCGACTGGCTGAAGTGGAGATTGCGTCCAATCGGCGCGAAGAAGCGAGAAAAATTTTGAGTGATCTAGCGACGCGGGCTCCGAACGATTGGCAGACTTTGTTGCTGCTGGGCGGCCTGGATATCGATGACGGCAAGGTGGAGCAGGCCGAACGCAGGCTTACGCGCGCGAAGTCGATCCAGCCGGCCTCGCCGATGATTCACTTCCAGTTGGCGCGGGTTCACCTCCAGCAAGGCAAACTCGAGTTGGCCAAAGACGGGTTGCGCGCAGCGCTCAAGCACGGACCGGGCTTCACCGCCGCGAGCGTGGCGTTGGCCGAGCTGGAACTACGCGCCGGAGAGCCGCAGCGCGCCATGCGCGAGCTCAAAGAGGCGTTGAAGCATGCGCCCGATGCGCTCGCGCCCGGTGTATTGCTGTCGCAGGTACACGCACTTCAGGATGAACATCACTTAGCCGAAAAGACACTGACCGGCTTGCTCGAAAAACAGCAATCCGCCGCCGACCAGGCGACGATCTACCGAACGCTCGCCTGGGTAAAGCTGCGCCAGAAGCGCTTCAACGACGCAAAGGCGTACGCTGAAAAATCGCTGAGTGGGGGGCAGGCAACCCTCGAAGGGCTGCGCTTGCTGGGCCTCAGTTACTTCGGCCTGAACCGGCACGAGGAGGGGTTAAATGCCGTGCGGGTGCACGTGCGGAAAAAAGAGCACTGGGCGGCGGGGCACGGCCTGTTGGGAGAACTGGCGCTACAAGCGGGGAAGACGGAGCTGGCGGAAGAGGCGTACCGGAAGGAGCTCAAGCTCGAACCTAATTCAGCGACCGCGCTGTTCGGCTTGGGCAGCGTGCATCAACGACGTCGGCAATACGAGGCAGCGCGACAGTATTACGAACGCGCCGCTGCTGCTGCTCCCGGCAACGCGGCGATCTACGTGCGGCTCGGCGAGCTTGCCGAACTCAAGCAGGAGTGGCCGCAGGCGATCACCGCATACAAGAAGGCCATCGAGCTTGACTCCTCGTCGGCCGTCGCGAAGAACAATCTGGCGTGGATCTACGCGGAGCACGACAGCAACATCGACGAGGCGCTGCGCCTGGCCCAGGAAGCCCGCGAGCTGATGCCAAAAGCAGCACCAATCGCCGACACCCTCGGCTGGATCTATGTGAAAAAAGATCTGGCGTCGACCGCCTTGCCGTTGCTGCAGGAATGCGCGCTCAAAGAACCGAAAAACGCCGTTTGCCGCTATCACCTGGGTGCCGCCTATTTCAAGCTCGGGCGAACCCAAGAAGCAAAACGAGAACTGGAAACGGCGCTGCGCCTACAAGACACCTTTCCGGGATCCGCGGACGCCAAGGCACTGCTGCACCGGCTCACGACGAGCAATTAGGGTTCAGCGCGGGCGCCGCGCCATTGAGCGGGGGATCGCTTTACGGAGACGGACGAACGATGCGTTCCCACGACAGGTGTGCCATAAAGTCTCTGAGCGCAACCGCGGCCTGCACGGGCTCACCCGCGGCGGCAAGCACGATTGCGGCCGATCCCTCGCGACTGCCCAACAGCCGCGCCTTGGCTAGAAGAAACTTCGCGAGATAGGCATTCGCCGTGCACCGGCCGTCTACCCAATAAAAGTTCCAGAGCACCAGGGCCGAGGTCGCGGAAGCGATGAAAGTCTCGCGCGCCTGAAACGTTCGCCCACCGCAGCTCGCCACGACCTTATCCTCTCGCAGGCGCCGCCAGATCGGCGGGTTATACAGCATGTTTCCGGTGCTGACCACCTTGGCACCTCGGTGGCCGGGTGCGAAATAGGCCATGTACAGCCGTACCGGTGTCCCGCCGGACGTGTAGGTCTGATTCAGTTCCGCGGTGGATGAGACAAAGCGTGGCTCCCAGCTACGGAAGGCAGCATCGCGTGGCTTCCACGGGGCAGCGAGCGTCGGTGCGATCAAAGGTTGCGACATCCCCGTCTCGAGCCGCCGCCCCAGCATTTCAGCCGACAGTGGTGCGAAACCGACGATCACGAGAGCGAGCAACGCGAAAGCCGCAGCGTGCCGCTCGGTCCCATCCGCCGGCCCAGAACGAGCGCGCACCGAGCGCGGCTCGGGACGCGAAGTCTCTCGCC
>DATLZG010000033.1:0-3224 GCA_035574095.1 Burkholderiaceae bacterium
GCGCGGGCCGCAGCCAGCCGAGCTTGCCCGCGGCGCCCGCGATCGGGCGGGAGACGAGGTCGGGTGCGGGACGCAGCGACAAGGCGGCTCGTTTCCGGTTGGGAACCGAGTCGATTTGACAGGACAAGAGCGGCCGCGGTCAAGGCGGAAAAGACGGCGCAATCGCGCCTGCCGCGCGCCGTTTGTTTGGCACAATGCCTTTGGCAGCGCGCCGCGGTGGCGCGCTTTCTTTTGTCGGCGACCAACGCGGTGCGAAAGGTTCTGGTCGGGCTGCTGGTGGTGTTGCTGGGGGCAGTGGCGGGCGGCTTCGCCGTGCGCGCGCTCGCGCCGCCCGAGCTTGCATGGCGTGTCGGGGTCGTCGGCGCCAAGCTGCGCGGCGACCTGAGCGAGATCCCGCTGCGCGATCTGATGCGCTGGCTGTTGCCAGGCAGCGCCATCTACCTCGGAGCCCTCGCCGAGACGCCGAATCCTCACGCGGCGATCCGCAACATGCTGGCGGATGCCGAAGCCGCGCAGCGAGGGCAGGAGCTGTACCGCAAGCACTGCAGCCAATGCCACGGCGACGCCGGCCGCGGCAACGTCGGCCCGAATCTCGTCGCGGCGGTACAGCTGAAGTCCGACTGGTCTTTTTTCGCGACCACCAAATGGGGCCGCGCCGGCACGGCGATGGCGGCGCAACCGCTCGACGACGCCGCGATCTGGCGCGTGCATGCCTACCTGCGCAGCGAAGGACTCGGCGCCCCGGCCATGCGGACCGCGACGACGCGCGCCGCGGTCGACGTGAAGCCGCAGCGGATCGTCGATGCCGATAGCGATCCGTCGCAATGGCTGACCTATGCCGGCAACTATCTCGGCCATCGGCACAGCCTGCTGACGCAGGTGACGAAGGAGAACGTCGGACGCTTGCGCCTGGCATGGGCGGCGCAGTTGCGCCAGATCGATCGCGAGCTGCAGGTATCGCCGATCGTCGCCGGCGCGACGATGTTCGTGTCCGAGTCGCGCGAAGGCGTCGTCGCGCTCGATGCCGCGACTGGAGACACGATCTGGACATACCGGCGGCCGATTCCGGACGGCTTGTCCCTTTGCTGCGGCATGCCCAACCGCGGCGTGGCGATTCTGCGCGACACGGTGTTCGTGGCCACGATCGACGCGTTCCTGGTCGCGCTGGACGCGAACACCGGCAAGCAGCGCTGGATCGCGAAGGTCGCCGACTGGCGCGACGGCTATTCGATGACCGGCGCGCCGCTTGCGCTCGGCGATCGCGTCGTGGTGGGCGTGGCCGGCGGCGAATTCGGCATCCGCGGCTTTCTCGCCGCGTTCGACGCCGCCGATGGCACGCCGCTGTGGAAGTTCAACACCGTGCCCGCGCCGGGAGAGCCAGGCCACGAAACGTGGGGCGGCGATTCCTGGAAGACCGGCGGAGCGCCGACCTGGGCCACCGGTGCGTACGACGCCGCGCAGAATCTGGTGATTTGGGGCGTAGGCAATCCAAGCCCGGTGTTTCAAGCCGATGCGCGGCCCGGCGACAACCTGTACTCGAACAGCGTGATCGCGCTCGGTGCAGCCACCGGCAAGCTGCGCTGGCACTACCAGTTCACCCCCGGCGATTCGCATGACTGGGACTCCGCGCAGCAGCCGATCCTGGGCGAGATCGAATGGCAAGGGCGCCGCCGTGCGGTCGTGCTGTGGCCGAACCGCAATGCGTTCTTCTACGCGCTCGATCGCCGCAGCGGCGAGTTTCTTTTCGCCAAGCCGTTCGTCAAGCAGACCTGGAACGAAGGCTTCGATGCCAACGGCCGGCCGCGCATGGCGGCTAGCGCGCTGCCGAGCCCTACCGGCACGCTCGTATGGCCGGCATTCATGGCGGCGACGAACTGGTGGCCGCCGTCGTATGACGCCTCGCGTCAACTCGTTTTCGTACCGTCGAGCGATGCGGCCGGCGTTTACTTCCGTACCGAAAAGGTCGAGTTCGCGCGCGGTGCGCGCTTCGACGGCAGCGTGGCCGCAACCTATTCGCCGAACCACCCGACCACGGCCTACGTAAAGGCGATCGACGCCCAGAGCGGCGACGTGCGCTGGGAGGCCGTGCTCGAGCGGGGCGCCGGCGACTTCGTTTGGACCGTCGGCGGCGTGCTGTCCACGCGCACCGGCGTCGTGTTCGCCGGTTACCGCAACGCCTTTCGCGCTTTCGACGCCGACAGCGGGCGCGAGCTTTGGCGCGTCAACCTCGGCGCGCGCGTGCGCGGCTCGCCGATCGCGTACGCGATAGGCGACAAACAGTACGTCGCGGTCGCGGCCGGACACACGGTGTTCGCTTTTGCGTTGCCCTGACGGGCAAAGAAGTACGGCCGCGCTGCGGTGCGCCTGCCGCTCGCCGTTACCGCGTCGCCCGCCGCCCGATCCGTCGCCGCCGGCCGGTGTACGCTTGCGACGCTACATCGAGGGTCACGGATCTCACCATGAACGACGCCTTCATCTGCGACGCCGTGCGCACGCCGTTCGGCCGCTATGGCGGCGCACTCGCCAACCTGCGCACCGACGATCTGGCGGCGCTGCCGCTGGCGGCGTTGCGCGAACGCAATCCCAAGGTCGACTGGGAGCAACTTGACGACGTGATCTACGGTTGCGCCAACCAGGCCGGCGAGGACAACCGCAACGTGGCGCGCATGGCGCTTTTGCTCGCCGGGTTGCCACCGGGCGTGGGCGGTTCGACCGTGAACCGGTTGTGCGGCTCCAGCCTCGATGCGCTCGCCACCGCGGCGCGCGCGATCAAGGCCGGCGAGGCGGAGCTGGTGATCGCCGGCGGCGTGGAGAGCATGACGCGCGCGCCGTTCGTGATGCCGAAAGCCGATAGCGCGTTTTCGCGCGCCAACGCGGTGTACGACACGACGATCGGCTGGCGCTTCGTCAATCCGAAGATGAAGGAGCGATTCGGCGTCGACTCGATGCCGGAGACGGCCGAGAACGTCGCCGCCGAGTTCGGCATCGCGCGCGCCGATCAGGACGCGTTCGCGCTGCGCAGCCAAAGACGCTATGCCGCCGCGCACGCCGCCGGCCGCTTCAAGGACGAGCTGATCCCGGTGACGCTGCCGGGCAAGAAGGGCGAGACCACGGTCTTCGACAAGGACGAGCACCCGCGCGAAACCTCGCTGGAGGCGCTGGCGAAACTGGCTGGGGTCGTGAAGCCGGACGGCACGGTGACCGCCGGCAACGCCTCCGGCGTC
>DATLZG010000034.1:0-3985 GCA_035574095.1 Burkholderiaceae bacterium
GGGCGAGCGGCTGCGCGCCGAGGCCGAGGGGCTGCGCGCGTTGGCGGCGACCGCGACGATTCGCGTGCCGCGCGTCGTCGATTGCGCGGATGCGGACGGCTGGACGCTGCTCGCGCTCGAGTGGCTCGAGTTCGCCGCGCCCGACGCGCAGTTCGGCACGCGCTTCGGCGCGCGGCTGGCGGCGCTGCATGCCGCGTCCGCACCGATCGCCGGCTACGGGTGGCCGCGCGCCAATTGGCTTGGCGGCACGCGCCAAGAGGCCGCGACGACCACGGGCGCCGGTACGAACGACTGGATCGAATTCTTCCGCGATCGGCGGCTGCGCGCGCTGGCGCAGCGGCTCGCGCGCGAGCGCTATGCGCGGCTGCTCGAGGCCGTGGAGGCGGCGCTCGCGGCGATGCCGCGGCTGTTCGACGATTACGCGCCGTGGCCGAGCCTTATCCACGGCGATCTGTGGTCGGGCAACTGGGGCATGCTGGCGGATGGCACGCCGGTGGTCTTCGATCCGGCCGTGTCGGTGTCGGATGCGGAGGCCGAGCTGGCGATGATGGAGTTGTTCGGTGCGCCGCCGGCCGGGTTCTTCGCCGCCTATCGCGCGCACGGGCGCTGGCACGACGGTTACGCGCGCCGGCGGCCGCTGTATCAGCTCTATCACCTGCTCAATCACGTGCTGCTGTTCGGTGAGAGCTATGCCGGCGCGGCATTGGCCTGCGCACGGGCGGCGGCGGCCGCGGCGCGGCTATAGTGCGCGCCACGTCTTTGCCAGCTTGCCGGTCCGATGCCGCTGACGCACATCCTGGTCGATTTCGAGAACACGCAGCCGCAGGCGCAGGACGTGGCGCTCGTGCCGAAGGAAGGCGCGAAGCTGTGGATCTTCCGCGGCCCGAGCCAGAAGAAGTACGACGCCGAGTTCGCCGAGGCGCTGCTGCCGCTGGGCGAGCGCGTGGCGATCGTCCGCTGCGAGAAGTCCGGCCGCAATGCGCTCGACATGCACATCGCGTTTCAAATGGGGCGGCTGGTCGGCGAGTTGGCGCGGGCGAGCGCGCCGGCGGATGCGTCCTTCGTCGTCGTCTCGCGCGACACCGACTACGACCCGCTGCTCGCCTACGTGCGCGCGCAGGGATTCACGGCCGATCGAGTGACGGGGCTGGCGGCTGCACTGGGCGGCAAGGCAGAGAAGCCGGTGCCGGCCAAGGCGGCGAAGCCGAAGGCCGCGGCGCCCGCTGGCTCCAAAGGCACGCGACCGCAAGTGACCAAGCCCCCCAAGCAGCCGAGTGCTGCCAAGGCGGCGAAGACCGCCGCCGCGAAAGCCGCGAAGAGCGCCGCCGCGCCCGCGTCGCCCGCAGCGGGCACGCTTTCGATTGAAGCGGCAGCCGACAAGATCGTCGAGCACTTTCGCGACCACCCGAGAAGCCGCCCGGCGCGCCGCGCGGCGCTGGAGAAATGGCTCGCTTCGCATCTGCGCGGCAAGATCGCCGAGGGCGACCTGCCCGCGGTCGTCGCGGAGCTGCAGCGACGCGGCGCGCTGAGCATCGCCGGCACCAAGGTCGAGTACCCGGCATCGTCGTAGCGAGGCGCCGCGCCCGTTCTGGCGCTCTCGCGGAGCTGTCGTTCCGCCGCCGCCGGCCGCGGGGCGGCTTAGGAGCGACGCGCTGCGCGCAAGTCGTCCGCTCCTTTCGACGCCCTGGGAACCCCACGCGGATCGGCACAAATGGCCGCATCGAGCGGGGCATCTCGCGCCGGTCATCAGACGCTGCGTTCCTACAATCGCCCGCGTACCTGCTCCGTCGCCGACAGTTGTGGCAACGCTCATTCCTGCGATCGGCTCGGCCCGTTTCGACTCGCGCGGCGAACTGCGCCTGGCCGAGCGGCTGAAAGACTTTCTCGAGGAAAACGCGGTCGTCTGGCACAACCTGCCGGTCGGGCCGCGCGGGCGGCATCCGGACTTCGTCATCATCCATCCGGACCGCGGGTTGCTGGTGCTTGAGGTCAAGGACTGGCGGCTCGACAACCTGCTGTCCGCCACCAAGACCGAAGTCGAGCTGCTGACCGAACGCGGCCCGGTGCGCGAGACGAGCCCGTTCGAGCAGGTGCGCGGCTACATGTACGACGTGGTGCGCACACTGGAGCGCGATCCACAGCTCGTCTTTCCGCCGGAGCACCCGTTCAAGGGCAAGGCGATCGTGCCGTTCGGTTTCGGCGTCGTGTTCACCCGCATCACGCGCAAGCAGTTCGAGGGCACGGATCTGCGCGACGTGTTCCAGCCGGAGCGCTGCCTGTTCCGCGACGAGATGACCGAGAACGCGGACCCCGAGGCGTTCCGCGCGCGTCTGTGGGCGATGGTCACGCGGCGCGTCGGCGCGCCGTTGACGCTGCCGCAGTTCGACCGGCTGCGCGCGCTGCTGTTTCCGGAGGTGCGCATCCGGCAGATCGCGTTGCCGCTCGATGAGCCGGCAGAGAACACGACGGCGGATCGCGTGCTGGCGGTGATGGATCTGCACCAGGAGCAGCTCGCGCGCAGCCTCGGCGACGGGCATCGCATCGTGCGCGGCGTGGCCGGGTCCGGCAAGACGCTGATCCTCGCCTTCCGCGCCGAGCACCTCGCGCGTGCAGCGAGCAAGCCGGTGCTCGTGCTGTGCTATGCGAACGGCATCGCGGGCCGGCTGGAGGCCGCGATGCAGGAGCGCGGCGTCGGCGATCGCGTGCAGGTCTGCACCTTCCACGCCTGGTGTTTCCGCATGTTGCGCACCTATGGCATCCCGGCGCCGAGCGAGCAGGAGATGCCAGACTACGAGGCGCGCCTCGCGGAGAGCGTGCGGCGCGTGGCCGAGGCCGTCGACAAGGGCCAGATCCCCGGCGGCCAGTACGAAGCGGTGTTGATCGACGAGGCGCACGACTTCGAACCACAGTGGCTGGCGCTGGCCGCGAAGATCGTCGACCCGGACAAGCGCTCGCTGCTGATCGTGTACGACGACGCGCAGGCGATCTACAAGGGCCGCAAGCGGCCCGTTTGGAGCCATCTGGGCATCGACGCGCGCGGCAAGACGACCGTGCTGAAGATCAACTACCGCAACACCTCGCAGATCCTGTCGTTTGCCAAACGCTTCGCCGCGGACGTGCTCGGTGCGCCGGGTGTGCAGGCCGACGACGAAGCGGCGATCCTGCTGCCGGAGGACGCCGGCCGGCAGGGGCTGGAGCCGGAGGTGCGCAAGTGCGTCGACTACGACGGCGAAGCGCACGCGATCGCCGAATGGCTGCAGGGTCGGCACAAGGCCGGCTACACGTGGCCGCAGATGGCGGTGTTGTATCCGGAGCATCACATCGGCGACCGCGTCGCGGCCGCGTGCGCGCGGCTGGGCATTCCGGTGGACGTCGCGAAGGTCAATCGCAACCGCATCACCGTCAATGTGCCGGCGGTGCGGCTGATGACGATGCACACCGCCAAGGGCCTGGAGTTTCCCTGCGTCGCGGTGGCCGGACTGGGCGCGCTCGGCCGCCACGGCACCGAGCTCGAGGACGACGTGCGCCTGGCCTACGTGGCGATCACGCGCGCCACGCACGAGGCGTTTCTCACCTACTCGCGCGTCTCGCCGCTGGTGCAGCGCCTGGTCGCCTAGCCCGCCGCCGCCGGCGCACAATGCGACTTGCCGGCCGGGGTGCCGGCGCGGCTCTCTGGCGATGACGGCGACGCGAATCGAACTGCTGCAGGCGATGCCGATCTTCGGCGCCGTGCGCGCCGAAGCGCTGGCGTTTCTGCTCGAGCAGGCGCGCGGCGTGGCCGTGCCCGGTGGCGCGTTCTTCTTCCGCGAAGGCGATCGGGCCGACTGCCTGTACGTGCTCGAAGCCGGCCGCGTCGCCGTGCTGAAGCGCTGGCAGGGGCGGGAGCTGCTGCTGCACGAGCGCGGGTGCGGCGACTGTTTCGGCGAGATGGCGCTGCTCGATCTGTTTCCGCGCAGCGCGTCGGTGCGCGCGCTCGAGGACTGCA
>DATLZG010000035.1:0-5807 GCA_035574095.1 Burkholderiaceae bacterium
GCGCTGCGGGGTGAACTTGATGAAGCGGATGCACAGCGCCTCGAACGAGACCTGGAAGCGCTTGGCAATGGCGCTGAGGACGTGCAGATCGATGCGTCCGTTCGAGATCCACTCGCGCAGCCGATCGCCGGGCATCAGCAAATTGCTGGCGAAGTCGTCGGCTTCGCGCTCGATCAGACGCATCGTCTCGTGGCCGGAGTGGACGCTGTCCTTGTCGCAGTTGAAACGCGACTGCTGGTCGCGGTGCAGGACGAAGTGGCCCAGCTCGTGCGCGATGGTGAATCGCTGGCGCTGCGGGCTGACCATGCCGTTGTAGGCGATACCCCAGACCTCAGGGTCACCGGGGTCCCGCGCCAGCATGCCCTCGAAGGCATCGTCGTTGAACTGCACCGGCGGACGAATTTCCCGAACCCCTTTGCCGTAGGGCGTGGTCGGCAGCATCTGCCGCACGACATCGAGATCGATGGCCTCGGGCACGTCCGCGCCGTACCATGCCCGCAGCCACTTGTGGACATGGCTGGCAGCAATCGAACCGGTGAGGTGGCACGCGGTGCCCAATCGTCAGTCCCCGCCCTGGCCCTTGTCGGGGAACATGATCTCGAGCGCCTGCCGGTAGCGCCTCTTCTCCTCCTCCGTCATCCCGGCGTACTCGCGGAAGAAAGCCACGTCCTCGGGACTGGCCTCGGGAACCTGGGGGATGGGCTCGCCCATGATGTCCTCCATCGTCACGCCCAGCACCTTGGCCAGCGCCTGCACGCGCTCGGCCGAGGGGCGTTGACCCTCCTTCATCTCCAGTTCCCAGATGTAGGCCTTGGTGCAGCCGACCGCGTCGGCCACCTGCTGCAGGGTCAACTTCTTCGCCTCGCGGAATCGCCGCAGGCGTACTCCAAACGCCGAAGCCATGGCGATGTCCCGTCTCGAATCGACTGTCAGTGTAGGAAAACAGACTGCAAGTATAGCTGCGAAATACCAAAAAGCGCCAGACGTGCCACGATGATTGACAGGCGGAATGGGGCGGGACACAATTCCGCTGTATCTCGCTACTTTACTCTTGCGGGATCGCTGTTTAGTAACCAAGTCGCCGGCCCGCGCACCCGACTCATCGGTCCGCAGCCTCCGACACCTCTTCGGAAAGGACCGAGAAGATGAAGAAGACCTTTGTCGATGTGCTGCTCGAACTGCCGGTGGATGGATCGCTGCGCACCTTCCTGACGGCCCACGGCCTGCCTGTGGCCGACGACTTTTCCTGGGACGACGCGCCTGAGACCTCGAAGGCGCTGGTAGAAGCTGTGCGTGCCTGGCCGGACGTCGCCGCCCGCGACCGTCTGATCGGCAACCTCATGGCCAGCGTCCAGTTGGCCGACCCGGCCGGCAAGCAGGCGATGTTCCAGGCCGCCGCCGGGGACGGCGCCGCGCTGCTGGGCCTGGTGGGATGCCGGAGCGACACCCACCGCTCCTTCTGGCTGTATGCCAATCATCCGGCGCTGTTCGAGCGGGCCTGCGAGTTCGACTACCTCGAGCGCCACGGGTCGCAGGCCCAGCAGCACGACCTCGGCGTGAAGCGTCGGCCGAACACCTCGGATGCCGCTCTGGCCGCGCTGCGCCAGGCCATCTCGGCCTTCTACCAGCGCGAACTGCAGTGCGGCGACGGCAGCGTGGCTTACCTGGTGGAACGCCGCCCCGGCGTGTTCCTGCTGACGGTCCACGTCAAGGACCTGGCCATGCTGCGCCTGGAGTTCGAGGGCGCGAACCTCACGCGGCGCGTCGGTAACCCGAACATCCACATGGTGCTGGAGTACGCCGTGGCCACCGGGGTCGTTCGCACCCTCGTGCGCGGTGGCGCCAAGTACCACCAGATGCTCGTGGACGCCTTCGCCGAGCACCTGCTGGGCGTCAAGGTGGACGCGCACCGCATCAAGCCGCCGACGCTGGACCTGTCGGTCTTGCGCCTGGGCTTCGACGTGCCGCAGGCCGTGGCGGACGGCTTCGTGGCGCTGCAGGTCAAGTCCATCTCGATGTTGAGCCCGAGCACGGCACTGAAGCTCGATTGCACGGCGATGGCCTCCAGCGAGCAGCGCTGCGTCACCGAACTGCTGCGCGAGGAGTTCCCTGGTGAGGACCCGCTGGCCCGCGGCTGGTTGATCACGGCGGCACGCATCAACCTGTACTACCCGCCCGAGGCCGGAAAGGCTCGTTCCAAGGTCGTCACGGTCGAGGTGACGCGTCGCGGACGGCTGAACCTGCACAAGTTCGATGCCGCGTTGCAGGCGCAGTTGGAGGGCTACCTGGTCTCGCTGGGCATCTTGCAGCCCGGGCAGACGCTGAACGTCCGGGAAGCGCCGCCGGAAGCGGACACGGCCAATCCTGAGCCGCATCGCTCCACGATTGGCGAGGACTGATCGGTGGCCACGCACGACGCCTGGGCCTTGGTGTGCCGCTTGTTCGCGGGCGGCACGCCCATCCTTCGAGCCGCGCTCTCTCCCCGCGAGAGCGCCGCCTTGCCGGCCCTCGGGCAGGCGGTGAAGCCCACGACCCTGGACCAGCGATTCGTGCTGTGTCCCTACTGCCACCAGCACCGGGCGCAGGTCTGGGGCGGCGGGCACCGGGGGCGTACCTGCCATTGCCCCGAGTGCGGGCCGGTGGCCGTCGAGGCCGACGACATGGCCGCGTTGGCGCTGGACGAGGACTGGCTGCGCCGAAAGCTGCGGCTGGCGCTTTCGATCGAGAGCCGCGACGGCATCGACGCCCTCGGCGATGGCGTGTGGCGCCTTGGCGATTCCCGGTGCTCGCCAGTCCTGCTGGCGCGCGATCTGATCCGGCTATGGCGCGAGCCGGCCCTGCTGGACCGGGTGCGGGTCGCAGGCGGGCCGATCCGCGTCATCACGCCGAAGCCGCGCGAGACGCGCGGGGCGCCCTTCGGCCCGGGCGTGGAGTGGTTGGCTCTGGAGGATCGCTTCGCCTTCTACGGAGGCGGCATCTCGTTCATCGCCCCGACGGGAGAGCCGCCGGCAGCACAGGCCAGCGATCCAACGACGCCGGTGAAGGGGCCTTTCTCGGCGGATTTCCGCTGGGTCACGCTGCCCGAGGGGCCGCACGGCCCGATCCGGCTGACCGAGGCTCAGGCCGCGGTGTTCGACGCGCTGTGGTCGTTCAAGGGCGAGCCCCGCACCGCCGAACAGGTCATGCGGCGTGCCGGGCTCGACAGCGCCAAGCCCATCGACGTGTTCAAGGTCAAGACGCGCGACAAGGGTAAGCCCGAGGCCGAAGGGCCGCTCTTCGCCTATCGTGCGCTCGTGGTGGTGCAGGGACGCCAGGGGCTGTACTCGATGCCCTGTGCTGCTGCGGCGACTGCGGCGCGGGCTTGATGCCTTGCTCTTCCAAGCACGATGAACAACCGCTGGCCGTGACGCACGCGCAAGTCATTGACGTACGAGGCCGCCTGCGTGCGCTTCCGCCAAGAAGTTGGCGCCGGTTTTGAGAGAAGAGAGAGCAAAAGAGAGTCGAACTGGGCGACTTTCGGGCGGTGCGGCTTCACTGCGTGGCACACGCAGATCGGCCCGCAGCCCCGCGTGGTGTGGCGGAACCCGGAGACGAAAACGCCCAACCGCAGAGGGTTGGGCGTGGAATGGTGGTGGAGATGAGGAGGATCGAACTCCCGACCTTCGCATTGCGAACGCGACGCTCTCCCAGCTGAGCTACATCCCCACGCGAGGGCGCGAAGTTTACGCGCCGCGGCTGCGTCGTTCAAGTTGAGAAGCTCCGCGGCTAGACTGCGCGCATGAAGAAGAACGATCCCGCCGCGCACCCGCCCTACACGACCGAGTTCTGCGAGCGCGAGTACAACGCACGGGCGGCGATCGCCGACCATCCGCAGATCTTCGCCCGCTGGGCGCAGGCCGCCGCGGCGACGCGCCGCCAGCACGCCTGCCTGCTCGACCTGCCTTACGGCGAGACCCCTGCTGAACGGCTGGACCTGTTCCCCACCGGCGCAGCGCGGGCGCCATTGCTGGTCTTCGTGCACGGCGGCTACTGGCGGTCGCTCGACAAGAGCGACTTTTCCTGGATCGCGCCGCCGTTCGTCGCGCACGGCGTGGCGGTGGCGCTGCCGAATTACGGCTTGGCGCCGGCAGTGGCGATCGAGGACATCGTGCGGCAGACGCTGGCGATGCTGGCGTGGCTGTACCGGCGCGCGGAAGACTTCGGCGTGGACCGCAACCGCATCTTCGTCGCCGGCCACTCGGCGGGAGCGCATCTGGCGGCGATGATGGCCGCGGCGCTGTGGCCGCAATACGCGCCTGACCTGCCGGCGCGCCTCGTGCGCGGCGCGCTGCTGGTCAGCGGCGTGTTCGACCTCGAACCGCTGGCGCACGCGCCCTTCGTCAACGTCGATCTGAAGCTCGATGTCGAGCGCGCGCGCCGCCTGTCGCCCGTGTATTTGCCGCCGGCGACCGACGCCCCGGTGCTGGTCGCGGTCGGTGCCGAGGAGTCGAGCGAATTCAGGCGCCAAAGCGCGCTGCTCGCTGCGCGCTGGTCACGCAACGTGCTGCGGTCGATCGAGGTCGAGGGCCGTAACCATCTGACCGTGTGCGATGCGCTGGCCGACGCGGATTCGCCGCTGTTCACGGCGGCACTGGAGTTCGTCCGCCGCGCCTGACGGCGACCGGCAATGCGGCATCGCCAACGCGCGCGATCGGCGGCGCTGCGGCGACGGCTTCGAGCAGGCATACTCGGCGCGACGTTTTCGCTCACCCGGAGAAGAAGCGATGAAACTGCGCACCTCACTGGCCGCCATCGTCGCGGCGGCACCGCTGGCGGCGCACGCCTATGACATCAACACGATCGGCGCGCTGACGCAGCGCGAGTTCCTGCTGCTGTCCGAGGACATGGCGGCGGCGCTGTCGTTCAAGCCGATCATCCCGGCCGAGGCCTCGGGCATCACCGGCTTCGACATCGGCGCCGGCATTACCGGCACGACGCTGAAGAACGCGGTGCTGCTGTCGAAAGCCTCGGGCGGCGAATCGGTGCCAAAGACGCTGCCGATCGTCACCGTGCGCGCGCACAAGGGCCTGCCGTTCAATATCGACGTCGGCGTCTCTTACTCCACGGTGCCGGACGCCGATATCAAGCTAGTGGGCGGCGAACTGCGCTATGCGATCCTGCCCGGCAGCACGCTGCTGCCGGCGGTGGCGATCCGCGCCAGCGGCAGCCAACTGAGCGGCATCGATCAGTGGAAGATGAAGACCTACGGCGCCGACGTCTCGGTCTCCAAGGGCTTCGCGATCTTCACGCCGTACGCCGGCGTGGGCCAGGTGTGGGCGGTGAGCACGCCGAACGTGGCGGGTCTGCAGGAAGAGAAGTTCAACAAGACCAAGGCCTTCGTCGGCGTGAACGTCAACGTCGGCATCAACTTCGCTTTCGAGTACGACAACACCGGCGGCATCAACAGCTACAGCGCGAAAGTCGGGTTCCGTTGGTAGCGCGCCGGCCCACTGAAGCCGGCGTCGGTCATGCCGCCGCCTTCGTCAGTTGCGCGGCGTAGATCGCGCGCACGGTGCCGATCGTGTCGGCGTCTGCGGCGCGTTTGTCGGGGCGATAGCGCTTCACGCGCGCGAAGCGCAACGCAAGTCCGCCGGGATACTGCGGGCTCGCCTGCACGTCGTTGAAGGCGACCTCCACCACCATCTCGGGCCGCACGTAGACGGTGTGATCGTCGCGGCCGATCGCGCGCGCGGCCAGCTCGCGCGTCTGCCATTCGAGCAACTCATCGGTCAAGCCCTTGAAGGTCTTGCCGAGCATCACGAAACCGC
>DATLZG010000036.1:0-6821 GCA_035574095.1 Burkholderiaceae bacterium
GTCGCCGACAGTGGGAGCGCGCTGGCGCGCGTGCTGGCGGTCGAGATCTACAACGACCACCTGACCGAGCGGCTGGCGCACGAACGCGGGTTCATCGCCGGCGCCGATCCGGGCCGCATCTATTCCGACCATGCGGCCGTATGCGTGACGGTGGAACTGATCGACCGACCGTGAGGGAACAATGCGAACAACGGTCGTCGGGTTGGCGATTCTGCCGGGGCTCGGCGGCGGCGAAGCGGCGCACGCGGGCCGCCCGTTTGCGACCGAGGACGCGGGCGTGCTGGAAGCCGTAGCGTGCGAGTTCGAGGCTTTCGGTGCGCGGGCGCGCGCGCTCGACGCCGCAACCGAGGGCAGTTATGCGGCGCAGTTCGGTTGCGGCGTGGGAGCGAACACGCAACTGGCGCTCGCCGTTAGCCGGCTGCGCGCCGGCGGCGAACGGGCGACGGGCGTCGCGCTCGCCGGCAAGACCGCGCTGTGGCCGCCGGCGGAGCAGGGGGTGGGCGTGACGCTTGCGTACGCGATCGGCGCCGCGAAAGCGGGCAACGGCGACTGGGAGCACGACGCTTCGGCGCTTGTCCTCGTCGCCAGCGAGCAGCGCGGCCGCATCGTGTACCACGGCAACCTCGGCCTCGTGCGCGACGAGATCGCCGGTTCGAGCGCAACGGCGTGGGCGTTCGCGGTCGAGCGGCTCGGCGCGCGCTTCGACGTCGGCTTCGAAGTGTTCAGCGAAAACAGCCGCTCGCCGTGGGTCGGCGTCGGCGCCCGCTATGCGGTCACGCCGGAGAGGTTCTACCTCGACGCTTCGTTCGCGCAGCGCACCAACAGCACCCGGGCGCAGCTCGTCACTGTCGGCGTGAAGGCCGCGTTCTAGAAGCGATAGCCGATTCCGAACGACAGCACCGGGTACCAGGAGCGGTAGCCGACGTCGTCCTCGAACTGCTTTTCCTCGGCGCGCAGGTCCGCGTCCAGTTGCGCGCACTGCGCCGGCGTCAGCGGCGCGCGGCAGTTGGCCGACAACGTGACCCGCGGCTTCACGCGCAGCACGCCGATGTCGGCCGAAAAAAACAGCCCGGGGCCCAGGCTGCGCGCGGCATTACCCCAGCCGAGGCCGAAGTACGGATTGGTGCGATTGAAGCGCACCTTGCCGGTCACCGGTCCGATGTCGGAAACGTTGTACGTCCGATCGTTGATGTCGATCGTGCCCGAACCGTCGCGCGCAGTGAGGTCGATGCGGTTGTCGTTGTATGCCAGGCCCGCGCTCAGCCGAAAGCGGCCGGCGCCGGGGAAGAAGTCGGCGAGCGCCATCGCGGTGCCGAAGCGGACCTTCGATTCATAGCGCACGCCGGATTCCGTCGTGCGGTCCGAGTACGAGCCCCCGTACAGAGTCCCCCGCACACCGAACTGATCGGTGATCGGCAGGCTCAGATCGGCGCCGAATCCGGTGCTACCGGCGCGGGCGGCGATCGCCTGCGCACCGGCGCTCCCGGCGACGGCGCAGGCCAGCAGGAAGGCAACGGCTTGGCGGCGCATGAAGAATCTCCCCTCTATCGCTTTGCAACTGTAGACGGACGGCGGTCGCGCCGCCACCAACGCTAAGGAACTCCGAAAAGCATCGCGCGCGGCCGGAGGTTGCCCCGAGGAGCGCAGACGTTAGAAGCGTACGTCGAGCACCGCAGGCGCAACATCGGGGCGGGCAGTCGCTTTTCCGGCGCCTCCCTAACGTCCCGTGCGGTGCGCCGGTGGACAGGCCGGATCAGAAACGGTACCCGACCCCGATCGTGACGACCGGGTAGTACTTCACCTTTTCCACTTCCTGTTTGAACTTCTGCGCTTCCGCCTGCAGGTCAGACTGCAGTTGCGCGCACACGAGCGGATTCAGGGACGGCGCGCAGGTACCGCTCACGGAGCCGGTCGCACGGCTGAAGATCACGCCAAGGTCGGACGTGAAGTAAAGCCCCCGCCCCGGGGCTGCGGCCGCCCCCCAGCCAATGCCAATGTATGGCGCCGTGCGCTCGAAGCGCACGCTTCCTTCCACCGTTCCGACATCGGACGTGTTGTACGTCTGGCCGTTGATCGTGATCGTGCCGGAGGTCGTGTCGGCGCGGCCATCGACCTTGGTGTTGTTCAGCCCCAGGCCGGCGCTGAGCCGGAAGCTGCCTGCGAATGGATGCACGTCGAGCGTCAGCAGCCCGACGCTGGGCTTGAGCTTGGCGTCGTAGCGGATGTCCGATTTCGTCGTGTCATAGTCGTAGCTGCCGGCGGCGTAGCTGCCGCGCACGCCCAGGAAAGGCGTGAGGCCGGCGCCAAGCTCGGCTCCGAAGCCGGTCGTGCCGCCGCGCGCCGAAAGCGACTGCGCGGGCGCGCTGGAAGCCCCCAGCACGGCGAGCGAAGACAGGGCGGCGAGGGCGAGCAAACGCATGGCGAACTCCACGGGTCCGACGACTGTGCGCGAGCATGCCGCGCCCTGCGGGCGTCGAAGCGTTGAAAAGCGGGGAGGTCGTGCGCTGGGCCGGCGTCTAAAGCGCCGCGGCGATCGCCCCTTCGGCGGTCGGCTGTTCGATCAGCGCGTGGCGCAGGCAGCGGTAGATGACGGTGGCTTCGAAGCGCAGCCCATCGCGACCGCGCAGGCGGATGCGCATGTCGTTGGCACCGGCGCGCACGTTGATATCGGCGCGCGCGAGCGGGTGTTCGGCCGCACAATGGCAGGCAGCGCGCTGGCACTCGTTGAGCGCTTGCAGCACGCGTTGCTGCCGGCCGGCCACACCGGTTAGCTCGATGTGAACCTCGTCGCCCCGTTCACGCACGCGCATCAGCATCGTCGGCTCCCTGCCCTAGCCGGCCAAGACACCTGTCTTTCGGCTTAACGCACGGCAAGTTAAGCCGATGACGGCAATCCTCGATCGAGGGAAAACGCGAACGGCGAATCGGCTATTCGGCGCACGGCCCCGCGCGTTGTGCTTCGATCTCCCCGATCAGCCGCGCGGCGAGCGCGTCGAATTCGGGAAGCAGCGCGCCGATGCATTCGTGGCTGCCGAAGCAGGCGAATGAACGCAGTTGCTGCTGGATTTCCGCCGGCACGTCGTGGTGCAGATAGCGCCAGCCGAAGTCGAAGCGCGCGGGCCGGAAGCGCAGACCCGTCAGTTCGACCAGCAGGCGCAGCACGCCGTTTAGGTAGAAGCCGATAGCGTCCAACGCCCGGCCGCGGGCCAGCTCTTTCTCCACCAGCATCCGGTATACCGGCCACGCCGCGCGAATCTGCTCGAAACGCCGCCGCATCTTCTCGGCATGCGCGTCGCGGTCCAACGCGCGCGACGCGATCAATCCGCAGCGGTCGAAATAAACGACCGGTTCGCCGTGTCGCTCGCGCTCCATGAACTGCGCGACACCGGCGGGCGTCAGCACCGAGCAATCGACGGCAAAAAAGGGCGGCGCGCCGGCCAGCAGATAGAAGCGTTGCGACAGGTGCGGAAACGCGGCCGGCTCGACGCGCCAGGTATGGGCGATCGGCGCTACCGCCGCGAGTGCCGCTTCGACCGTCGCGAACGCGGCGGTCGTTTGATCGGCGTCCGCGACCAGGCACAGGTCGATGTCGGAGAATGCGTCGGCGCGGCCGGTCGCCACCGAGCCACCCTCCCAGCACGCGAGTAGGCGCGGCTCGGCCTGCAAGGCCGGCAACAGCGCCTGCAGAACGCGGGCGCGAAACGAGACCGCGCTCACGCCAGTTTCCCTCTCTGGAAGCTCGCCAGGCCGGCGCGCGTCAACCGGTCCAGCTCCGCGAACGCCGCCGGGTCCGGCGCTGAAAAATTGAAGCAACTCTTGCCCTGCATGCGCCTCCTGAGCGTCGGCGATACTGCGGCCGCGAGCGCCGGATCGGTGGCGAGCGGCATCAGGTGGTAGGCGACATAGTTCTTGCGCCGCTGCACCGCGCCGAAAAACATCGGCTTGCCGTTCGGCCCCGGCTTGCGCGTCTCCAGGTAGTAGTTGTCGGGCAGGTCATGCACGACCGTGAGGTGATACGCGTGCTTGGCGAGCAGCTCTTTCAGTGCGGCGAAGACTTCGTCCAACTCGGCGGCCGAGGCGACCGCCCGTCGCGCGGGCGGCGCGCTCTTCTTCGTCGCCGCCATGTCAGTCGACTTTGGCGCCGGAGAACTTCACCACCTTCGTCCACTTGTCGATCTCGCGGCGGATGTAGGCGGCGAATTGCTCCGGCGTATCGCCGACCGCCAGCGCGCCCTGGCCGGCGAAGCGCTCGCGCATTTCCGGCGCGGCGAGGATCTTCGCCACGTCGCGATGGATCTTGTCCACGATCTCGCGCGGCGTGCCCGCCGGCGCCAACAGTCCGAACCAGGCGGTGGCTTCGAATTCCTTCAAGCCCGCGGCCTCCTCCATCGTCGGCACGTCCGGCAGCGCCGGCGAGCGCGTGCGGGACGTGACCGCCAGCGCTTTCAGGCGCCCGCTGCGGATGTGCGGCAGCGACGACGTCAAGTTGTCGAACATCACCTGGGTGTTGCCGGCGATCAGGTCCTGCACCGCCGGTGCCGAGCCGCGGTATGGCAGATGGACCATGAAGATGCCAGTGAGGCTTTTGAACAGCTCGCCGGTCAGGTGGATCGACGTGCCGTTGCCGCTCGATGCCATGTTCAGCTTGCCGGGGTTCTTGCGCGCATAGTCGATGAACTCGCGCACGCTGCTTACCGGCAGCGCGGCGGGCACCACCATCACGTTCGGCACCGCGGCCACGTTGGTGATCGGCGCGAAATCGTTCAGCGGGTGGTAGCTAAGCCTGCCGCCGCCCTGCGTGTAAAGCGGCAGGTTGATCGCCTGCGTGCCGACTGTACCCATCAGCAGCGTGTAGCCGTCGGGCGGCGACTTGGCCACCGCTTCGGTGCCGATGGCGCCGCCGGCACCGGCGCGGTTCTCCACGATCACCGGCTGCCCCCACATCTTTTGCAGCTCGACGCCGACCAGGCGCGCGACGATGTCGGTCGTGCCCCCGGCCGGGAACGGCACGACGGTGCGTACCGGTTTGCTCGGATAGGTCTGCGCCTGCGCCGGCGCGCCAAGCGCCGCGCAGGCCGCCAACACCCAGGCGAAAAGGCGACGGTTCATCGTTTCTCCTATGGTCGTCACGGCGCGCGCGAGTCTGCCTGCCGGCGCACGCGCCGTCTATATTCGCCCAAGCATACGGGAGGAGACATGGCAAGCTACGTTCTGGCGCTCGATCAGGGCACGACCAGCTCGCGCGCAATCCTGTTCGACCGCGCTGGGCAGCCGGTGGCGGTCGCGCAGCAGGAGTTCCGGCAGATCTTTCCGCAGCCGGGCTGGGTCGAGCACGACCCGCGCGAGATCTGGTCGTCGCAGCTCGCCTGCGCACGGCAGGCGCTGGCGCAGGCGAACGCGGCTGCCGGCAACGTCGCCGCGATCGGCATCACGAACCAGCGCGAAACGACGCTGATCTGGGAGCGTGCCAGCGGTGCGCCGATCGCCAACGCGATCGTCTGGCAGGACCGGCGCACCGCAGCGCTGTGCGCGCGGCTGCGCGAACAGGGGGCGGAGCCGCGCTTTGCCGAGAAGACCGGCCTGCTGCTCGATCCCTACTTCTCAGGCACCAAGATCGCCTGGCTGCTCGACAACTTCCCCGGCGCACGCGTGCGCGCCGAGCGCGGTGAACTGGCGTTCGGGACCGTCGATTCGTGGCTGGTCTGGCAGCTCACTGGAGGTGCCGTACACGCGACCGACGTTTCCAACGCCTCGCGCACGCTGCTGTTCAATCTGCACACGCTCGACTGGGACGACGAGCTGCTCGGTCTGCTCGGCGTGCCGCGCGCGTTGCTGCCGCAGGTCGTTTCCTCCAGCGAGCCGATCGCGACGACGCGCGCGGAGGTGTTCGGCGCGCCGGTTCCGATCGCGGGGGTGGCCGGCGATCAGCAGGCCGCTACCTTCGGCCAGGCGTGTTTCGCGCCCGGCCTGGCCAAGAACACCTACGGTACCGGCTGCTTCATGCTGCTGAACGTCGGCGACCGGCCGCAACTGTCGCGCAATCGTCTTTTGGCGACCGTCGGCTGGCGCCTCGGCGGCGCTGCCAGCTACATGCTCGAAGGCAGCGTGTTCGTCGGCGGCGCGGTCGTGCAGTGGCTGCGCGACGGGCTGGGCTTTTTCGCCAGCAGCGGCGAGATCGAGGCGCTGGCAGCGCAGGTGCCGGACAACGGCGGCGTGTATCTGGTGCCCGCGTTCGCCGGGCTGGGGGCGCCGTACTGGGATCCGCACGCACGCGGGCTGATGATCGGCATGACGCGCGGCACGTCGCGCGCGCACGTCGCGCGCGCGGCGCTGGAGTCGATCGCGTTTCAGTCCGCCGAACTGCTCGAAGCGATGCAGCGCGACGCGGGCGGCGCCCTCAAGGAACTGCGCGTCGACGGGGGCGCTGCGCGTAACGACCTGCTGATGCAGTTTCAGGCCGACGTGCTCGGCGTTCCGGTCGTGCGGCCGGTGGTCACCGAGACGACCGCGCTCGGCGCCGCTTACCTGGCCGGTCTTGCCATCGGGTTCTGGCGCGGCACCGACGAACTCGCGTCGCTGTGGCGCGTGCAGCGCCGCTTCGAGCCGGCGATCGACGAGGCGCGCCGCGCGGAGTCGATGGCACAGTGGCGCCGCGCGGTCGAACGGGCGCGGGCGTGGGCGCAATGAAAAAGGGGGCCGAAGCCCCCTTGCTGCCGATAAAAACCGGCGATTAGAACGTGTGACGGATGCCGATCTCGGCGCCGGTGGTCTTGCCGCCCGGCGTCGTTGCCGCGCGACCGTTGTTGAAGGCCGTACCACTC
>DATLZG010000037.1:0-2963 GCA_035574095.1 Burkholderiaceae bacterium
GCAGCGCCGTTGCCCCCGGCGCCGGCCGCCGGCACGCCCGCGGTTGCTTTGGCCCCCGCCACGGCGCCGGCACCTGCACCTGCGCCGGCCGCGCCACCCAGCGAGTCCGAGGCGCCGAAGGGCCACGTGGTGAAGTCGCCGATGGTCGGTACGTTCTATCGCTCGCCCAGCCCCGGCGCCAAGCCCTTCGTCGAGATCGGCCAAGCGGTCAAGCCGGGCGACATCCTGTGCATCATCGAGGCGATGAAGTTGCTGAACGAGATCGAGTGCGAGGTCGCCGGCGAGGTCAAGGAAATCCTGGTCGAAAACGGCCAAGCGGTCGAATACGGCCAGCCGCTGTTCGTGATCGGCTGACGGCGACTCGATGTTCGGCAAGATACTGATCGCGAACCGCGGCGAAATCGCGCTGCGCATCCAGCGCGCCTGCCGCGAGATGGGCATACGCACGGTGGTCGTGCACTCGACCGCCGATACCGATGCCAAGTACGTGAAACTCGCCGACGAGTCGGTGTGCATCGGCCCGCCGCCGTCGAAGGACAGCTATCTGAACATCCCGGCCATCATCAGCGCGGCCGAGGTGACCGACGCCGAAGCCATCCACCCGGGGTACGGCTTTCTTTCCGAGAACGCGGATTTCGCCGAGCGCGTCGAACGCAGCGGCTTCGTCTTTATCGGCCCGCGCCCGGAGTCGATCCGCCTGATGGGCGACAAGGTATCGGCCAAGCGGGCGATGATCGAAGCCGGGGTGCCCTGCGTGCCCGGCTCCGAAGGGGCGTTGCCGGACGAACCGCGCGAGATCGTCAAGATCGCGCGCTCGATCGGCTACCCGGTGATCATCAAGGCCGCGGGCGGCGGCGGTGGGCGCGGAATGCGCGTCGTGCACACCGAAGCGGCGCTGGTCAACGCGGTCAACATGACGCGGCAGGAGGCGCAGGCGGCGTTTTCCAACCCGGCCGTATACATGGAAAAGTTCTTGGAGAACCCGCGCCACATCGAAATCCAGGTGTTGGCCGACGAGCACCGCAACGCGGTCTGGCTGGGCGAGCGCGACTGCTCGATGCAGCGGCGTCATCAGAAGATCATCGAGGAAGCGCCGGCCCCCGGCATCCCGCGCAAGGTGATCGAACGCATCGGCGACCGCTGCGCCGAAGCGTGCCGCAAGATCGGCTATCGCGGCGCCGGCACCTTCGAGTTCCTGTACGAAAACGGCGAGTTCTACTTCATCGAGATGAACACGCGCGTGCAGGTCGAGCATCCGGTGACCGAGATGGTGACCGGAATCGACATCGTGCAGCAGCAGATCCGCATCGCCGCCGGCGAGAAACTCGCCGTGCGCCAGCGGCAGATCGTCAGCCGCGGCCATGCGATCGAATGCCGTATCAATGCGGAGGATCCATACAAGTTCACGCCCAGCCCGGGCCGCATCACCGCCTGGCACACGCCGGGCGGCCCCGGCGTGCGCGTCGATTCGCACGCCTACGCCGGCTACTTCGTGCCGCCGCACTACGACTCGATGATCGGCAAGCTGATCTGCTACGGCGACACGCGCGCGCAGGCGCTGGCGCGCATGCGAATCGCGCTGTCCGAAATGGTGGTCGAGGGCATCTCGACCAACATCCCGCTGCACCGCGAGTTGCTGCTGGACGAAAAGTTCATCCAGGGCGGCACCAGCATCCACTATCTCGAGCAACGCCTGGCCGCGCGGCAAGCCAGCCAGACCTAGCGACGATGCTGCGCGAGGTCGTGCTGCAGGTCGACGGCGCGCGCGTGGAAGCGTTCGCCGACGCGTTGGTCGCCGCCGGCGCGCTGGCGGTCAGCGTGGACGACGCCGATGCACACAGCGCGGCCGAGCGGCCACTGTACGGGGAGCCGGGGATCGAACCGGCGCATATCGGTTGGCCGGCGAGCCGGGTCGTCGTGCTGCTCGACGCGAGTACCGACTGCACGCGGCTGCTCGGCGCCGCCGCCGCCGGCCTGTTCGATGCGCCGCCGCCCGTCCTCGCGATGCGCGCAGTCGAAGATGCCGACTGGGTGCGGCTGACGCAAACGCAGTTTCCGCCGCTGAGAATCGGCCGCCTCTGGGTCGTGCCCAGTTGGCATCAGCCGCCCGAACCGGAAGCGATCGTGATTCGACTCGATCCGGGCGTGGCGTTCGGCACCGGCACCCACCCGACCACACGGCTGTGCCTGCAGTGGCTGGACCAGAATCCACCGGCCGGCCGCCGCGTGCTCGACTACGGCTGCGGCTCTGGCATCCTCGCGATCGCCGCCGCCAAACTCGGGGCGGCTTACGTCGCCGCCACCGACATCGATCCGCAAGCGTTGGCGGCGGCGCGCGCCAACGCCGCCGCCAACGCGGTGGCGGGCGACTACACTGCGCCGGAGCTGTTGCCCGCGGCCCCGTTCGACGTCGTGCTCGCCAACATCCTCGCCAATCCGCTGAAGCTGCTCGCACCGCTGCTGGTCGCGCGGGTCGCACCCGGCGGTACGCTGGTGCTGGCCGGCGTGCTCGAGCGCCAAGCCGACGAGGTGATCGACGTCTACACACGCGCGCAGCTCGCGCTCGACATCTGGCGCGTCGAGGAAGGGTGGGCCTGCCTGGCGGGCCGCCGCAGTTGACGATGGCGCTCGCGACTCGCTGCCCGAACTGTCAGGCGCTGTTTCGCGTCGTCGCCGACCAGCTGAAGCTGCGCGGCGGGCTGGTCCGCTGCGGCGCCTGCCGGCATGTGTTCGATGCGATCGGCAGCTTGACTTACATCGAAGACAGCGCGGCGGCGGCGCCCGACCCGACGCCGAAGCGCAAGGCGGCGCCGCCGACGCTGCACGCAAGTGCGCTTGCGACACCCGTGCTGCGCACTGCTGTCGAAGAAACGCGCCCCGTGAGCGGCGAGGCGAGCCGCGATGACGCGGGGCCGCCGACGCTGATCGCCGCGGACGCGCGGGCCGAAGCGGTGAAGCGTGCG
>DATLZG010000038.1:0-5365 GCA_035574095.1 Burkholderiaceae bacterium
CGTGCGCGGCAGCGGCGAGGAGCTGCGCAGCGCGTTTTCCAACCTGGTTTCCAACGCCATCCGCTACACGCCGGCCGGCGGCCGCGTCAGCCTGCGCTGGCGTGCGACGGCCGATGGGGCAGCGTTCGAGGTCGAAGACACCGGCATCGGGGTGGCGCCCGAGCACATTCCTCGCCTGACCGAGCGTTTCTACCGGGTCGACAAGAGCCGATCGCGGGAGACCGGCGGCACCGGCCTCGGCTTGGCCATCGTCAAGCACGTGCTGGCACGGCACCAGGGGCGGCTGGAGATCGAATCGACGCTCGGCCAGGGCAGCGTGTTCGCGGCGCATCTGCCGCGCGCCCGCGTGATCGAGGCGAATGAGGCGCGCCTGCGTGCTGCGTAGCTCGTGCGAATTGCCGCCGCCGGCTCACTGCCGGTATCATCCGCGCCTTCCGGGGCGTAGCGCAGCCTGGTAGCGCACCTGCCTTGGGCGCAGGGGGTCGGAGGTTCGAATCCTCTCGCCCCGACCAGCTGCCGACTGCCTTGCGCCCGGATCGCGGCTTGCCGCACGGGAGTCGACCTGCCCGTAGCTCAGCGGATAGAGCATCAGCCTTCTAAGCTGAGGGTCACTGGTTCGAGTCCAGTCGGGCAGGCCAGATTGTTTGACGATGGTGGCCGTAGCTCAACGGTAGAGTCCTGGATTGTGATTCCAGTTGTTGTGGGTTCGAATCCCATCGGCCACCCCACTTTCCTCGTCGGCGCTTCAAACGGCCGGCCGCAAGCTGCGGTCACGGCGGCGCGGCGCCGTCAGTCGGCCGCTGCGGCGCTCGTGATCTGACCGCGGCGCAACGTCGCGGGTCTCAGCAGGGACAAAAACTCGCGCGTCGCGGCAGGCCAAGAGCGACGCCAGGCGAAGGCGCGGCAGCGAGCGCGGTCGATTTGCAGCGCGGCCAGTGCGGCGCGCCTCAAATCCTCGTCGAGTACAGCCACGTCGCTTTCGCCGACGACGTCCAGCGGTCCCTGTACGGGGTAAGCGGCGATTGGCAGGCCGCAGGCGAGCGCTTCCAGCAGCACCAGCCCAAAGGTATCGGTGCGGCTGGGAAAGACGAACACGTCGGCAGCGCTGTACAGCCGGGCGAGCTCATCGCCCGGCAGGACGCCGAGAAACGTCACCTGCGGATAACGGCGCTTGAGCGCATCGAGCGCCGGACCCTGACCGGCCACGACCTTGCTGCCCGGTAGATCGAGACGGAGAAAGTCCTCGACGTTTTTTTCCACCGATACGCGGCCGACGTAGGCAAACACCGGCTTTGTCAGGTTCAGGGCAAGCGGCTCGCGCGGTCGGAACAGGTCGCTATCCACGCCGCGCGACCAGCGGCCGACGCGCTCGAGGCCGATCGAGCGCAGCTCTTGTTCGACCGAGGGCGTCGGTGCCATCACGACCTCGGCCGGAGCGTGGAAGCGGCGCATCAGCGCGTAAGTCCAGCGCTCCGGAATACCGAACATCGCGCGCAGATACTGCGGAAAGCGGGTGTGGTAGGCGGTGGTGTACGGAATCCGGCGCCGCAGACAAAAGCGGCGCGCTGCCATCCCCAGCGGCCCTTCGGTGGCGATGTGCACGGCGATGTCGCCGTCGTGGTCGAGCGCCGCATGCAGCAGGCGCGAGAGCCTGCGCCCAGGCAGCACCGACAGGCGGATTTCCGAATACCCCGGACAGGGCAGCGTGGCGAACCCTGCGGGGCTGATGACCTCGACCTGATGACCCAAGCGCAACAGCTCATGCCGGGTCGCCTTCAGCGTGCGCACGACCCCGTTGACCTGCGGTTCCCAGGCGTCGGTGACGATGACGACCTTCACTCGGAAATCCGCGTCGAGGCCACCGGTTCGAACACCTCGATCGGCTCGGCTTCGTCCCACCGCAGCACCGGCTGCTCCGGCTTCAGGACGAGCGGCCAATGAACGATGCGCAGTTCGCCGTCGAGCGATTCGACCAGCGCGGTGAGGCTTTCCACCCAGTCGCCGTCGTTGCAGTAGAGCAGGCCGTCGATGATGCGGATCTCGGCGCGATGGATGTGCCCGCAGATCACGCCGTCATAACCACGACGCTGCGCCTCGCGCACCAGGACCTGCTCGAAGCCGCAGATGAAGCTGACCGCGTTCTTGACCTTGTGTTTCAGGTACTGCGACAGCGACCAGTAACCGAATCCGAGACGGGCGCGAATCGCATTGAAGTAATGGTTCAGCCAAAGCGCCAGCCCATACATCGCGTCGCCGACGAAGGCGAGCCAGCGCGCGTGCTGAATCACGCCGTCGGCGAAGTCTCCGTGCACGACCCAGAGCCGCCGCCCGTCCAGTAGCCGATGCTCGGCCTCGGCGCGGATCGCGATGCCGCCAAAGTCCAGCCCGACGAACTGGCGTGCGAACTCGTCGTGGTTGCCCGGGATGTAGACGACGCGCGCCCCCTTGCGGGCCCGCCGCAGCACCTTCTGCACGACGTCGTTATGCGACTGCGGCCAGTAAAAGCCGCTGCGCAGCGCCCAGCCGTCGATGACGTCGCCGACCAAGTACAGATAGTCGGACTCGTGATGGCGCAGGAAATCGAGCAGGTGTTGCGCCTTGCAGCCACGGGTGCCCAAGTGCGTGTCGGAGATGAAGATCGCGCGGTAGCGCGGCGGGCCAACGGCCTCCCGCACCGGCGCCGCGCCGGCGGTCGTAACCGTCTGCGCGCGAGGGCGCGCCAGCGGCTCGCGTAGCTCGTTCGAGGAAGCTCGTGCCATCGACGTACGACCTTAGCCGGCCGCGGTGACGCCGACATGACGCCCGCGACGGCGCGCTGGACGAGCGAGCGCCCGCGCGCAACGAGCGGCGGCGCCGGGGTGCCGCGCAAGCGATGCTGGGACTGCCGGGGCGTGGCTCGTTTAGCATTTGGCTTCTTTCAGGAACGGTGACAGCGGTACCGATGAGCAAAGCTTTCGTCAAAGAAGCGGACGCGATCGAGGACGACGATCTCGAGGCGCCGGCCTTGCCCGTTGGCGCCAAGAACTACATCACGCCGGCCGGCTACGAGCGGCTGAAGGCGGAACTCGTGCATCTGCTGAATGTCGAGCGACCGGAGGTCGTGCGCACCGTTTCGTGGGCGGCGTCCAACGGCGACCGTTCCGAGAACGGCGACTACATCTACGGCAAGAAGCGGTTGCGCGAGATCGACCGCCGCATCCGCTTTCTGACCAAGCGGCTTGACAGCGCGGAAGTGGTCGACCCGGCGGCCCGCGAGGCGACCGATCAGGTCTTCTTCGGCGCCACCGTGCGCTACGCGACGGCGGGCGGTGAGCAGCGCGAAGTCACGATCGTCGGCATCGACGAGGTCGACCCGGCGCGCGGCCACGTGAGCTGGATCTCGCCGATCGCGCGCGCGCTGATCAAGGCGCGCGAGGGCGACACGGTGATGCTGCGCACGCCGGCCGGCGTCGAAACGTTGGAAATCCTGGAGGTCAGGTACGGCTGACGCCGGTCACGGTCGCGCGTCGGCCTCGTCGTTCGCATTGCCGCGACCTGCGCGCACGCGCGTCACGCGCGAGACCTGCTTGATCCTACGTAGCGTGCGCAGCAGCCGCGCCAGATGGCGGCGGTCGTTGACCTGCAGCTTGAAGTGGATCAGCGCCTGCTCGGCGTCTTCGTCTTCGAGGTGCACGCTCAGGATGTTCGAATCGGCTTCGGCCAGTGCCACCGCGATGCGGCCGAGCACGCCGCGTTCGTTGGCCGCGGCGACGTCCACATTCACCGCATAGGTGCCGGACGTTTCGTCCGCCCATTGCAGATCGACCCAGCGCTCGGGGTCGGCGCGCCGTGCCCGCCGCGCGTACGGGCAGTCGGTCTGATGCACGGCGAGTCCCTGGTCTTTGCGCATATGGCCGACGATCGCATCGCCGGGAATCGGCGTGCAGCAGTTGGCCATCTGCAGCGCCATCCCTTCGGTGCCGCGGATCACGACCGGCGTGGCAACCGGCGGCGCGGTGCGACCCTCTTCCGTGCCGGGCTCGGCGGCGCCGCCGCCGAGCGCCAGCTGGCGCGCGACGACCGCCGCCAAGCGACGCCCCAAGCCGATGTCGGCGAGGATCTCGTCGCGATCCTTGGCCTGTGCTTCCCGCACCAGCGCGTCCCAGCGCGTCGCGGCGACGTCGGCCAATTTCATGCCGAGTTGCTGCGCCGCCTGCGCGAGCAGGCTTTCGCCCAGGGCGATCGACTCCTCGCGCTTCATCGTGCGCAGGAAGTGGCGGATCTCGGCGCGCGCGCGCCCGGTGCGCACGAAACCAAGCCAGCTCGGGTTGGGCCGCGCGACCGGGCCGGTGACGATCTCGACCACGTCGCCGTTGCGCAACTCGGTGCGCAGCGGCTGCACCTCGCCGTTGATGCGCGCCGCGACACAACGGTTGCCGACGTCGGTGTGGATGCTGTACGCGAAGTCGACCGGCGTGGCGGCGCGTGGCAGCGAGACGATCTTGCCCTTCGGCGTAAACACGTACACCTTGTCCGGGAACAGGTCGACCTTGATGTTCTCCATCAACTCGGCCGAGTCGCCGCTCTGGCTCTGGATCTCCAGCAGCGACTGCAGCCACTGGTGCGTGCGCGATTGCAGCTCGGACAGCGAGGTGTCGTCTTCCTTGTACAGCCAGTGCGCGGCCACGCCCGACTCGGCGACGTGGTGCATCTCCTGCGTGCGGATCTGGAACTCGACCGGCGTGCCGTACGGGCCGATCACGGTCGTGTGCAGCGACTGATAGCCGTTGACCTTCGGGATCGCGATGTAGTCCTTGAAGCGGCCGGGTACCGGCTTGAACAGGGCGTGCAGCACGCCGAGCGCGAGGTAGCAATCGGCGCGGGTCGGCACGACGATGCGCAGGCCGTAGATGTCGAGAACCTCGGAAAACGACAGATGCTTCTCGACCATCTTGCGGTAGATGCCGTAGATGGTCTTCTCCCGTCCGTGGACCTCGGCCTTGATCTTGGCCGCGGTGAGCCCCTTGCGGACCGACTCGAAGATCTTGCCGAGAACCTCGCGCCGGTTGCCGCGCGCCGCCAGCACCGCCTTGTGCAGGGTTTGGTAGCGCAGCGGGTGCAGGCGGGCGAAGCTCTGCTCCTGCAGCTCGCGGTAAATGGCGTTCAGCCCCAAGCGGTGCGCGATCGGTGCGTAGATTTCCAGCGTCTCGCGCGCGATGCGCCGACGCTTCTCGGCTTCCATCGCGTCCAGCGTGCGGATGTTGTGCAAGCGGTCGGCGAGCTTGATCAGGATGACGCGCACGTCGCGCGCCATCGCCAGCAGCATCTTGCGAAAGCTTTCGGCCTGCTGCTGCTCGGTCGAGTCGAAGCGCAGGCGGTCGAGCTT
>DATLZG010000039.1:0-2479 GCA_035574095.1 Burkholderiaceae bacterium
CCGCTGCGGCGCAAGGCGGGCCGGCCGTCGCCGCGCGGGTCGGTACATCGCCCGAGATCGAGCGGCCGAACCTGCCACAGGAGTCACGGCAGGCCGTGGCCGCGGCCAACCGCGCGCTCGAACAGCGGGCGCGCGAGTTGATGTTTGAGTTCGATCAGGACGCTGGCCGGGTGATCGTGCGGCTGGTCGATAAGCGGACCGGCGAAGTGCTACGGCAGGTTCCATCGCAGGAGATGTTGCGAATCGCGCGCACCCTGCTGCAAGACGCTGCTGGCGCGTTGTTGCAGGCGGACGCTTGAGGCAAGCGAGGAGTTTCGGATGGCCTTGACCGGCGTGGCGGCAGGCGCAATCGACGTGCGCGGGCTGGTCGATCAGTTGATGCAGATCGAGCGGCGTCCCCTGCTCAAGCTGCAGGATCGTGAGAACCAGGTGCAGACGCGGCTGTCGGCGTACGGTCGGGTCAAGAGCGCGCTTGCGGCGCTGCAAAGCGCCACGAACGCGTTGCGTCAGCCGAGCACCTTCGCTGCGGCCAAGGCCACCGTCAGCGGCGAGGGAGCGACGGCGAGCGTCACCGGCAGAGCGCAGTTGGGGACGTATCGGATTGCAGTCGCTCAGCTTGCGCGTGCGCAGTCGTATGCCTCGGCCGGCTTTGCCAGCGGCACGGCCGGTGTCGGCAGCGGCACGTTGACGATCCGGAGCGCTGACGGCGCCACCGTACTGGCTACGATCAACGTCGGCGACGCCGGCACCGGCACGCTGACCGAAATTCGCGATGAAATCAATGCCGCCAACGTCGGCGTGCGCGCATCATTGATCAACGACGGCGCGCAGACGAGGTTGGTTTTGACGTCCGCCCAAACCGGTGTGGGCAACGGCTTTCAGGTCGAGGCGTCGGCAGGACTGTCGGGCTTGGGGCTCGCGCAGACGCAGGCCGCGCAGGATGCGCAGTTCACCGTCAACGGGCTGGCGGTGACGTCGTCGTCGAACACGGTCAAGGACAAGATTGAGGGGTTAACGCTGACGCTCACGAAAGCGCCGCCAGCCGGTTCCGCGCCCGGAACGACGATTGAGGCTGAGATCACCGTCGCGCTGGACGCGGATGCGGTAAAGAAATCCGTCGAGGACTTCGTCAAGGCGTACAACGAGGTCGAGAAGCTGATCGCCGAGTTGACCAAGTACGACCCGAACACCAAGACCGCGGCGGTTCTCAACGGCGAATCGCTGCTGCGCCAGGCGCAGAACGGCGTGCGTTCGATCGTTCACGCAACGATGACCGCGGCTGCGGGCGACTACACGCGTCTGTCCGAAGTCGGGCTCGAGATCCAGCGCGACGGCACGCTGAAGCTGAACGACGCCAAGTTCGGCGACGCGCTGGCGGCCGACAGCGCCAAGGTCACCCGCTTGTTCGCCGCCACGTCCACGGTCGAGGCGGAGCAGGGCTTCGCGGTGCGGCTGCGCACGCAGATCGACGCGATCGCCGGTGTCAACGGGTCGCTCAGCGCGCGCGAAGAAGGGCTGCGCGCATCGCTCCGCACGCTCGATCAGCAGCAGGAGCGGCTCGAAGCGCGTCTCGCGCTGATCGAAAAGCGGCTGATCGCCCAGTACAGCAAGCTCGATGCGCTGCTCACGGCGCGCCAGCAGCAAAGCCTCGCGCTCGGCAACGCGCTCGCCGGCCTGCCGTCCGTGCAACAGCAGCAGCGATAGCGGCGCGGCGAAGCGGCGCTTTTCCGACTCAACCGGGCGCCGGCGCCGTCCGATAGCCCGGGTAGGCGAGTAATGACTGCGAGCAAGACATGAACGGATTCGGTGCCCAGGTTTACAAGCGTGTCGGCGTGGACAGCGGCGTTGCCGCGGCGGATCCGCATCGGCTGGTGCTGATGCTGTTCGACGGCGCGCTGGAAGCGATCAAGCAGGCCGAGGCGCACATCGCCGGCGGGCGCATCGCAGAGAAGGGGCAGGCGCTCGGCAAGGCGGTGCGCATCGTCGAAGAAGGACTGAAGGCGAGTCTGGATGTCAACGCAGGCGGTGCGCTGGCACAGCAGCTCGCGGCGCTGTACGACTACGCGGCGCTGCGGCTGCTGCAGGCCAACTTGCGCAACGACCGCAAGGCGCTGGCGGAGGTGAGCGCGCTGCTCGCCGATCTGCGCGGCGCCTGGGCGAGCATCGGCGCGGCGCGCACGCCCGCGGCCGCGCCCGATGAAAACGCGCGCCGCCTCGCGGTGACGGCCTGAACGACCAACCTCGGAGTGCGAGCGCCGATGCCCGACGACGGACGTTTGCTGCGAACCCGCGACGGCGGCGCGGCGGGACTGATCGAGCGTTATGAGGCGATCGCTGCGGTCAGCCGGCAGATGCTGGCGGCGGCGCGCGCCGACGACTGGGTCGAAGTCAAGCGACTGGAGCACCGCTGCCGCGAGCTGATCGCGGCGTTGCAGGCGGTGGCCCGCACGCATCGGCTGAGCGTGGCCGAGCAGCGCCG
>DATLZG010000040.1:0-6527 GCA_035574095.1 Burkholderiaceae bacterium
CGTCTGCGGCCCGCCCGAGCCCGGTGAGCTGAAGGGCGAGTTCAGGCGCAAGGGCGATCGTGTGGAAGGCCGCTACACGATGACGCAGGGCGGCGAGTCGATGACGGTGGTCGCCGTAGGCCAACGGCTCGGCGCCTGCGATCCGTCCAAGCCGGTTGCGCTCGAAGGCAAGAAGTGAAGCCGCGCGATTCTTGGCTTCTCGTCGCCGCTGCTCTGCTGTCCGCCGCCGGCGCGGTGCGCGCCCAGCTCGCCGCACCGCCCGCCCTGCCGCCCGGGTGGAAGCCGCGCGGGCTGCACGAGGAGGAGAAGAGCTTTGTCGCGCCGCAGGCCACCGTGAAGGTCGCCGCCGACGGCGTGCGGGATCTGCCGCCGCAGGCCATCCGTGAGCGAGGGAAATCGACGCGGCTGCTGGTCGACAACCCCTACCTCGATCCGGCCGACCCGTTCTTCAACATGCCGCGCCAGATGGCCTGTTTGCCCGACGGCAGCGTGGTCGTGTTCTCCACGGCCAAGCAGCACGCCGACGGCCGCATGAAGGGCAACCCGTACGCCACCGGTCTGTGGCGCATCGCCCCGGACGGCGCGATCACCGCAGTGGACCGCGCGCGCCATGTTCTCAGCGAGGGCCGGGACCCGGAGTGCGGCGTCGGCGTGGGGGCGAGCGGCTTGGATCCCGCCAAGGTCCGCCCGATCACCGTAGCGCCCGACGGCAGCCTCGTCTTTCCGTATTGGCCTGGGTGGGTGGCAAGTATGCGTTACGCCCGCGTACTGCGCGTCATGCCTGACGGTCGCGTTGAACCCGTGCCTGCGACCGATCCGCTGGCCTGCGCGCCGCGGCCCTCCGACACCTACCGTTCGATGTTCGAAGACCTGTCTTCGGCCGCTTTCGATTCGGAAGGCAACCTGTGGGCGAAGGACGGCTGCCGCCTGTTGCAGGTTGCGCGCGACGGTAAGGTGACGACGCTGCTTGACGCCGATCGCGTCTGCCCGCGCGACAGGACGCATGACCAATGGATCCTCGGCAGCTTCATGGTCTGGGATGCAGCGCGCCGCGAAATGGTGATGGGCGGCTCGATCATCTCTGCCCGGCCGCGCGACCTGCTCTCCACGATCTGGCGCGTCCGCGCCGACGGCAGTGTGCGCCGCGTCTATCTCGCGCGAAAGGTAGGTGCTCCGCCGCGCATCGACGGCATTAGCGCACTGACGCTGGACGCCCAGGGCCGGATCCTCTTCGGCGCCGGACTGGTGGGGCCAAGCGACGGCCATCAGATCCTGCGGCTCGTCGATGAAGACTCGGGCCGCACCGAGGTCGTGGCTGGTGCTCCGCGTCCGACCGATATCAAACACGCGGACGGGCCGGCGAAGAGTGCGCACTTCGGCACTGTGCGCGGGCTGTGCTTCGCGCCCGACGGCACGCTGTACGTGCACGACGCCAACCATCTGATACGCAAGATCACGCCCGCCGGGCAGGTGACCACATGGGCGTTCTGACCGCGATCGCGAGACGCGGCGAGAGGCTTCACCCGTTGACGCTGCCCGTTGGCTTGCCGCAGCCTGGGTCGAACGCTCTGACGTATTCACGTTCCCGCCGCCGGGCGCGTGCAACTTGCTCGCCAAGGCGGTGAGCTTCACGGACGCTGGACCCGCCCCTTCGCACGGGTGCAGCGCGGCGATGGCCGGGCCCTTTCTCGCCGCCGAGCGTTGCGCCGGCGGCAAGGGCGAGCCGCTGGTGGACCGCGCCGCGCTCGTCGTGTTCATGAGCCGGCTCGACCTGCCGGTGAACCCGACCACGGTGGGCAAAGGCGGCGGCGACGACGCGACGAAGCACCAGCGGGCGGACGAGGGCGCCCGGCCCGCCCGCGCGACCCATCGTGCAGGAGGGGAGCCATCAGGAGTTGCCGGTAGGCGTCGGCGCTCGCGGCGGGGGCTGGCGCCGGACGCGCACGGCTGCCGTCGCGGCCGCTGCCGGGCGGGCAAAGCCAGCGCAACTGCTCGCCCGTTCTCTTAGACGGCGGCGACCCGCCAAGCGTGCAGCGCGCCGCGTGGACCCGGTCGCGGCGACGGGCGGGTGGCTTGCCGCAAACCCAGGGTGGCGAAATGGAGCGCACGTGAATTTTCACGGATGCGTTGCCAACCCCTTGGCCAGCGTTTCTAATCGGCCAAAACAACAACATGTTTGCGGGTAAACCGATGATTTCCGGAGACGAGACGCTGGACGAGACCGAGCGCGCGCGCTGGGAGCGCTACCGCGACGCCATTGCCCAAGTGGGCGACGGTTTCTTCGTTCTCGGGGCCGACATGCGCCTGATCGAGGTCAATGCGGCGCTGTGCCGCATGTTCGGGCGCAGCGCCGAGGAGTTCATCGGCCGCAGCCCGCTCGAGTTCGTCACCGAATCGAGCCGTTCGCTAATGCGACGGACGATGGCACGTATCGCGACGTCCGAGGTGCGTCACACGCGGTACGAGGGGCTGCGTGCGGACGGCACGACGTTCCCGATTCTGGTCCGCGCGCTGACCCACCGTAACCGGCGCGGCGACGTGGAAAGTTCGGTCGGATTCGTGACCGACTTAAGCAACATCGTTGCCGCACAGGAAGCGTTGGCCGCATCCGAACGGGAGCTGCAGGCGATCCTGGACGAGATGCAGGACACCTACTACCGCACGGATGCGGAAGGCAGGATCCTCCGCCTGTCGCGCTCCGCCGAGAGATTGCTCGGCTATCGGCCGGAAGAGTTGATCGGGCGCAATCTCGCCGATCTCTACGTCGAGCCCGCACAGCGCGCGGATTTCCTGCGGGCGTTGCGGGCGAACGGCGGCGCCGTCACCAACTACGAGGGCCGGCTGCGCCATAAGTCGGGCCGCGAGGTCTGGGTTTCGACCAGCGCGCATTTCTACAACGACGCCGAGGGGCGCATCGCCGGCGTGGAAGGCACGACCCGGGACATCACGGACTTGCGGCGCGCGCGCGAAGAACTGCGGTTGGCCGGGCACGTCTTTCGCGCCGCCAGCGAAGCGATCGTCGTCACCGACCCGCAGCTCGCGGTCCTCTCGGTCAACCCGGCGTTACTCGAGCTGCTCGGGCTCGAGGCGGAATTCGCGGTCGGCAAAAGCCTGTTCGCGTTCGTGCACATCGACGGCGGCGCAGAGGCGGCGCGTCTGGCGCTGGCGATGCGCGCGCAGTGGAGCGGTGAGGTGTGGAGCCGGCGGCGCGACGGCAGCGGGTTTCCTTGCTGGCTGAGCCTGTCGGCGGTGCGCGACGACAACGGTGCGCTGGTGCACGTGGTGGCGATTCTGTCGGACATGACCGAACGGAAGGCCACGCAGGCACGGATGGAGTTCTTGGCGCACCACGATCCGCTGACGCTGCTGCCGAACCGCCTGTTGTTGCGCGATCGTGTCGAACAGTCGATCTCGCGCTGCGGGCGCAGCGGCGCGATGCTGGCGCTGTTGTTCATAGATCTGGACGACTTCAAGAGCGTCAACGACCGCTTCGGGCACGCGACCGGCGACGTCGTGCTGCGCGAAGTCGGCCGCCGTCTGGCCGCCTGCGTGCGCGAAACGGACACCGTGAGCCGGCACGGCGGCGACGAGTTCGTCATCGCGCTGACCGACCTGGCCGATTCGTCGCACGTGTCGGAAATCGCGCGCAAGGTGCAGCGCGAAGTGGCGGCGCCGATCCGCCTGCCCGTGGGCGAGGTGCGCGTGCGCTGTTCGGTGGGCGCGGCGCTGTTTCCGCACGACGGCCGCGATTTCGACGAGTTGATCAACTGCGCCGATGCGGCGATGTACGCCGCCAAACGCAACGCGCTGCTACGCGACGCGGGGTAGGAAAGGTTCGCTGACCGCTCTCCGCTCTCGTCCGCGAACAGACGCGGCCAACCGGGCAACGGACGACGGTCTGCCGACTACACCCGCGCCAGCCGCTCCAGAGCCGCGCGCAGCGTCTCGTCCTTCTTTGCAAAGCAAAAGCGCACGACGCGCGCTTCGAACGGCTCGGTGTAGAAGCCCGCGAGCGGGATCGCCGCCACACCGAACTCGGTGATCAGCCGCTCGACGAACTGCGCCTCGGGCACGTCGTCGATCGCCGCATAGCTGGCGAGCACGAAATAGGTTCCGGGGCAGGGCAACGGCTGCAGGCGGCTCGCGCGCAGGCCGGCGACGAACAGATCGCGCTTGGCCTGATAAAACGCCGGCAGCTCCAGATACGGCCGCGGATCCTGCAGATACGCGGCCAGCGCGTGCTGCGCCGGCGTGTTGACGGCAAACACCAGAAACTGGTGCACCTTGCGAAACTCCGCGCTCAAGGGGGCGGGCGCGCACGCGTAGCCGATCTTGAAACCGGTGGCATGGAACGTCTTGCCGAAGCTGCCGATCAGTACCGAGTGCGCCGCGAGCAGCGGCGAGCCAGCGACCGACCGGTGCGGCTGGCCGTCGAACACGATGTGCTCGTACACCTCGTCGGACAGCAGCAGAACGCCGGTGGCGGCGACGATCTCCTCCAGCGCGCGGATGTCGTCCGCGGCGAGGGTGCGGCCGGTGGGGTTGTGCGGGAAGTTCAGCATGACCAGCCGCGTGCGCGGCGTGATCGCGCGCCGCACGCGCTCCCAGTCCGGCGCGTAGTCGCGGGCATGATCGAGCGGCACCGGCACAGCCACGCCTCCGGCCAGTTCGATGGCCGGTATGTAGCTGTCGTAGACAGGCTCGAGGACGATTACTTCGTCGCCCGGACGCACCAGCGCCGCCACCGCGGTGAAGATCGCCTGCGTGGCACCGGCCGTGACGGTGATTTCGCCGTCGATGTCGTAGCGGTGCCCGTACAGCCGCTCGATCTTGGCGCCGATCGCCGCGCGCAGCGCCGGCACACCGGTCATCGGCGCGTACTGGTTGTGACCGGCGGCGATCGCATCCGCGTATGCCTGCTTCAGCCGCGGGTCGCAATCGAAGTCGGGGAAGCCCTGCCCGAGATTGATCGCGCCGTGCTTGCCGGCGAGCGCCGAAATCACGGTGAAGATCGTCGTGCCGACGCGCGGCAGCTTCGACGGGCCGAGGCGGTCGGGTACTGGTGCGGAGTCGCGCATGACGTTGCGTGCGGGCGCGCGCATTCTACGGGCGGCACGATGCATCGACGCAACACCGATCGGTGCGGCGCGGCCGTGCGCGTACCGCATGGCAGACTGCGCGCGGCCGCTGCCGTTCGCCGTACCGATGATCGCTGCCTCCGGTTCCAAAGTCCGCCTGCGACTCGCGCAACTGCAAGACCGCGAACGCGCGTACGCGTGGTTCGCGCATTCCGACCTGACGCCGAGCTTCGTCGGCCCGCCGCTGTATTCCGAACACTCGCCGCCGAGCTTCGAAGCGTTCTGCGAAACCTATCAGCCGTTCTATTTCGATGGCACGCGCCCGTTCGACGGCCGCGCCCTGATGATCGAAGCCGGCGGCACCGATGTCGGCTTCCTCAGCCACGGCCCGGTTTGCCTGCGGCACGAGGTGGTCGAACTCGACCTGTGGCTGGCGGCGCGCGCGCTGTGCGGCAAGGGCTACGGCTCGGAGGCGCTGGCGCTGGCATGCGACTGGATGCAGAGCGCGTATGGCATCGATCGCTTCGTCGTGCGGCCCTCGCGACGCAATGTGCGCGCGTTGCGGGCGCTGCGCCGCGCCGGCTTTCGCGAGACTGATCTGCCGGCGGCGCAGGTGGTGCGCGAGCTGCAGCTTCCAGCGGGCCGCTACACCGACGAGGTGCTGTTGTTCCGCACCCTCGCTTCGCCGCCCGCGCTGCTCGATCCGGAACCGGGCCGCGTCTACGTGTTCGTCGACAGCGAGTTCACGAGCCTCGCCGAACCCCGCTTGATCAGCATCGGGGCGGTGGCGACCGATGGCGCCGCCTTCTACTGCGAGTTGTCGGACTGGCCGCGCGACGCCGCCAGTGCATTCGCGCGCGACAAGGTGCTGCCGCGGCTCGACGGCGAAGCCGTGCCGCACCCGGTGGCGGCCGAGTCGTTCGTGCGCTGGCTTGGCGAGCGCGCGGCCCAGGGCCCGGTCACTTTGGTTTCGGACTCGGGCTTCGATCGCTGGGCCCTGGCCGATCTGCTCGGCAGCGAGGATCTGCCGCACCGGTGCGACTGGATGCGCGTACCGCTCGCGGTCGAGGAACTCGACGCTGTGGCGGCAGCGCTGCGGCTGCGCCGTCACCACGCGCTCGACGACGCGCGCGCACTGCTGCGCGCGCTGCTGCCCGAATAAGCGGCCCGCCTATCCGCAGTCCAGCACGGCTGCGCCATCGATGCGGCCGGCGCGCACGGCGGCAATCGCTTCGTTCGCCGCGGCGAGTTCGAACCGGCGCACATGCGTGCGCAGCCCGGCGCGCGCGGCGAGCGGCAGGAACTCCTCGCCGTCGGCGCGCGTGAGATTCGCGACCGAACGCACGCAGCGCTCGCCCCAGAGCAAGGCGTAGTCGAACTGCGGGATCGGGCTCATGTGTATTCCTGCGCAGACGACCGTGCCGCCCTTGCGCGTGGCGGCGAGCGCTG
>DATLZG010000041.1:0-7098 GCA_035574095.1 Burkholderiaceae bacterium
AACGGCGCGCCGCGCACCGCCTCCAGCGCCGCCTGCGCGGTCGTGCACCAACGCGGCGTAAAGCCCTCGCTCGCCAGCGCGTACACGATGGTGTCGGCGATCGCCGGTTCGTCTTCGACGACGAGAATCGCGGGTCCGCTCATCCGCCCAAAGATATCGCAGGGCGGCGCGCCGGCCGGCGCACTGCTCTGCGCTCAGGCGACCCGCAGCGGCAGCGCAGCCTGCGGCGCGGCGCCGGCGATCGCGGTCCGGTTGCGGCCGCCGCGCTTGGCCGACAGCAGCGCGAGGTCGGCGCGTTGCAGCAGCTCGTCGGCGCTCTCGTGGCCGTCCCAGGTGGCCACACCAACGGAAAAGGTTTGCCGCTCGGGCGTCAGCGGACGCAGCCGTTCGATCATCTGCGCCGCCTGCTGCGCGTCGCACGCCGGCAGCACGAGCGTGAATTCCTCGCCGCCGTAGCGCGCCAGCACGTCGGTCGGGCGCAACTGCCGCTGCCAGGCCTGCGCCGCATTGCGCAGCAGCGCGTCGCCGGCCGGATGCCCGCGCTTGTCGTTGAAGCGCTTGAAGTGGTCCAGATCGAGCATCGCCACCGACAGCGGATAGCCGAGACGCCGCGCGCGCGCCAGCTCGACGGGCAGCAACTCGTTCAGGCGCCGCCGGTTGACCAGACCCGTCAGCGCGTCCTGGTGCGCGAGCTGATCCAGTTCGCCGAGGCGTGCGGTCTGCGCTCCGAGCGCGCGCCACGCGCGAACGTACAGCGCCGCCGTGGCCGCGATCATCAACAGCGTCGCCGCGACGAGAAACCACAGCGCGAAGCGCCGTTGCGTGCCGGCCGCTGCCTCGACGAAGTCAGGCGCCGCGCCCTCCAGCGCGCGTGACACCAGGAAGACGGCAACCAGCAGCAGCATCGCAGCGGCCGCGGCCAGCGCCGCCAAAGCGGCCAGTTCGCGGCGGAGCTGCGCCGGCAACTCAGATCCTCCAGGTGACGTCCACGTTCTTTTTCTGCGCGGCGCGCAGCATCTCGAGCAGCGGATAGGCGCGCTGCGCCAGCGTGATCGGCTGCTCGGCCGGCGCTTGCGGTTCGCCGCGCCGCTCCGCCTCGGCGCGCTCGCGCTCGGCCGCCTTCGCCTGCGCCTTCTCGTCCTCCACCGCCGCGGTCAAACGTGCCAGCGCCTGCGGTATCTGGGCGGCGGCGATCACGCCGCGCGGCGCGTACTCCTTGCCGATGATCTCGAAGATGCGGCGCGCCGTCTCCGGAAACATGTAGATCTCGCCGGCCGCCTTCGAACGAAAGACCACCAGTGCCATCGCCTGCCCCCGTTGCCGCGTCGATTCTAGGCCCGGTGCGATAATCGCGCCGGTCATTTCCGAACCGAGGCAACGATGGGCAAAGGCGATCTGCGCACCCGGCGCGGCAAGATCTACAACGGCAGCTACGGCAAGGCGCGCCCGCACCGCGCGAAGAAAAAGCAGGCGACCGAAAAGTCGGCGCAGAAGGCGAAGTAGCCGCCGCGTCCCGACGCCGCCGACCCTGCGCTGATTCCGGCGTTCCGAGGCCGAACGCTGCGCCGCTGCCGGAGAGAACTGGCCGATGCGTGCGCTCGTTCCGCTCCTCGCGCTGCTCGTCGCCGCGTGTACGCCGACCTTCGACTGGCGCGAAACGCACTCGACCGAAGGCGGCTACCGGGTCGCGTTGCCGGGCAAACCGCAGGCGGTGACGCGCGAGCTCGAGTTGCCGCTACCCGCCGGCGAGCGCAAGGTGGCGATGACGATGACCTCGGCCGGCGCCGGGCCGACGATGTTCGCGGTCGGCGTGGCGCGCCTGCCGGCGGACGCGGCGCGCGACGGTGCCGCGGTGCACTCCCTGCTCGCCTGGGTTCGCGCCGGGCTGTTGCGCAACATCGGCGCCGATAGCGCCACCGACGGCGAGGCTGCGCTCGCGCCTTCTGGCGGACGCACGCTGCGCGGGGCGATCGCTTTCGAAGCGCGCGGTCGGCTGGCGCGCGCCGGCGCTGCGGCGCAACCGGCCCGGCTTGCCGCGCGCATCTATGTGGTCGATGATCGTCTGTACCAGGTGGTGGCAATGGGTGCGGCCGACGAGCTGCCCGACGCGGCCGTCGAGACCTTCTTCACCTCCTTTCGCCTGACGCCGTAGCCGCCCAATCCGCGGAGGTAACCGATGAAACTCGAAAACCCGCCCGGGGTCGCCCTGTCGCTCGACGAATGGTGGATGCCGTTTACCGCCAACCGGCACTTCAAGGCCGCCCCGCGGCTGCTGGCGCGCGCCGACGGCATGTACTACTACACGCCCGAGGGGCGCGAGATCCTGGACGGGACCTCCGGTCTGTGGTGCGTGAACGCCGGGCACAACCGCAAGCCCATCGTCGAAGCGGTGCAAAAGCAGGCGGCGACGATGGACTTCTGCTCGCCGTTCAACATGGGCCATCCGCTGGCGTTCGAAGCGGCGCGCGTGATCGCCGATCTCGCGCCGGCCGGCATGCGGCGCGTGTTCTTCGTCAATTCCGGCTCCGAGGCGGTGGACACCGCGTTAAAGACCGCGCTCGCCTACTGGCGCGCGAAAGGCGAACCAGCGCGCCGCATCATCATCGGCCGCGAGCGCGGCTACCACGGCGTGAACGTCGGCGGCACGATGGCCGGCGGCATCCCCGGCAACCGCAAGGCCTACGGCGCGCTGATGGCCGGCGTCGATCACCTGCGCTCGACGCACGACCCGGCGCGCAACGCCTTCTCGCGCGGCCAGCCCGCGCACGGCGCGGAATTCGCCGACGAGCTGGAGCGCATCATCGCGCTGCACGACGCCTCCAACGTCGCCGCCGTGATCGTCGAACCGATGGCCGGCTCCGCCGGCGTGCTGGTGCCTCCGGTCGGCTACCTGGAGCGGCTGCGCGCGATCTGCGACAAGCATGGCGTGCTGCTGATCTTCGACGAGGTGATCACCGGTTTCGGCCGCCTGGGTGCGGCGTTCGCCGCGCACTGCTTCGGCGTCCGCCCGGACATCATCACCTGCGCCAAGGCCATCAACAACGCCGCCGTGCCGATGGGCGCGGTGATCGTGCGCAACGACATCCACGACACGATCGTGCAGGCCGCCCCGCCCGGGCAGATCGAATTCCTGCACGGCTACACCTATTCCGGCCATCCGCTGGCGTGCGCGGCGCTGCTCGCCGCGCAAAAACTCTTTGCCGAGGAAGAGCTCTTCGAACGCGCGCGCGACATGGAGCCGGTATGGGAGGACGCGCTGCACTCGCTGCGCGGCGCGCGCCACGTGATCGACATCCGCAACCTCGGGCTGGTGGGCGGCATCGAACTGGAGCCGCGCCCCGGCAGCCCCGGCGCGCGCGCGCTGGAGGCGCACGTCAAGTGCTTCGAGGCCGGCGTGCTGGTGCGCATGACCGGCGACATCCTCGCGCTGTCGCCGCCGCTGATCGTCGAAAAAGATCAGATCGGGCGCATCGTCGAGACCATCCGAGGCGTGCTGGCGCGGATCGACTAAGTTGTCGAGCGGGCCCTCCGAGACGAAAGGGCCGAATGACGAGCACCCATTCAAAAAGTCCGCGGCGACCGCGGCGGCCACGCGCAGCTTCATGTCGGAGATGTAGGCCCGGCACAGGCTGCCGCGCAGATGCGCCTTAAAGGCCGCGAACAGGTTGCCGGCGACCGTCACGTGCGACTTGTGCGCGCCGACCATCGCGAACACCTCACCGGCGTAATACTCGTGCTTGTCCGGCTGCTGCTCTTCCCAGGCGAGGTAGGCGTCGAAGTCCAGGCGAATGACCGGCTGCGCGTGACCCATGGCCGTCTCCGGTGCGGCGGGCGTCAAGGTAGCACAGCGTTCCACGGCCGCGCGCCTCACGCTGCCAGCGGCGGTTCCTGCATCGCGGCGATCTGCTCGCGCAGTTCCAGGATGCGCTGCTCCCAGTAGCGCGGCGAGTCGAACCAGGGAAACGCGGCCGGAAAAGCGGGATCGTCCCAGCGGCACGCGATCCAGGCCGCGTAGTGGATCAGCCGCAGCGTGCGCAGCGCCTCCACCAGCAGCAGCTCGCAGCGGTCGAACTCCATGAACTCCTCGTAACCGGCCAGCAGGTCGGCCAGTTGCCCCTGGCGCTGCTCGCGCGGGCCCGACAGCAGCATCCACAGATCCTGCACCGCCGGCCCCGTGCGGCTGTCGTCGAAATCGACGAAGTGCGGCCCGGCGTCGGTCCACAGCACATTGCCGACGTGCACGTCGCCGTGCAGCCGCAGCGTGCGCACGTCGCCGGCGCGCTCGTAGCTGCGCCGCACTTCGGCCAGCGCCTGCGCGGCCACGCCGAAGAACACGTCGCGGCTGTCGTGCGGCACCCGGCCGCTGTCGGCGAGGTACGCCAGCGGCTCCTCGCCAAGGGTCTGCACATCGAGCGCCGGCCGCTGCGTGTAACGGCTGCGCGTGCCGACGGCGTGAATGCGGCCGATGAAGCGCCCGAGCCAGCGGCGCACGTCGCGGCTTTCGAGCTCGGGCGCGCGCCCGCCGCGGCGCGGGTAGAGGGCGAAGCGATAGCCGGCGTGCGCGTGCAGCGTGCCCCCGTTTAACGCCAGCGGCGGCACGGCGGGGACTTCGGCCGCGGCGAGCTCGAGCGTGAACGCATGTTCCTCGAGGATCTGCGCGTCGCTCCAGCGGCCCGGGCGGTAGAACTTCGCCACCACGAACGGCTGTGCGCCGTCGTCGATGCCGACCTGAAACACGCGGTTTTCGTAACTGTTCAGGGCCAGCAGCGTGCCGCTGGTGTACAGGCCCGTCGAGTCGATCGCGTTGAGCACCGCGTCGGGGGTCAGATCGGCGAAAGGGGCGGCCATGCCCCGATCGTACCGGCGGCGGCCGTCGCGGAAGCCGCGCAGAGATCGTCGCTGCCGCCCCGAGGGGCATCTCACCCTTTGGCCCGCGCGCGCTCCAGATACTTGCCGGTGGCCGTGTCCACGCGCACCAGATCACCGGTCTTGATGAACAGCGGCACCAGCACCTCCATGCCGTTGTCGAGCTTCGCCGTTTTCATCGCGCTGGTGTCGCGCTGGTGGGTGGGCTCCGCGGTCTCGGCCACCCGCAGTTCGACCGCTTCCGGCAGCACGACGTACAGCGGCCGGCCCTCGAAGCTCTCGACCGTCACTTCCATGCCGGCGTGCACGAACGCGCGGGCGGCCCCCAGCATCGCGCCGGCAATCGGTACCTGCTCGAAGCTGTCCGGGTTCATGAAGTAGTAGTCGTCGCCGTCGGCATAGATGAACTGCCAGCGCGCGCGATCGACGTCGACCGGATCGAGCCGCTCGTCCGGGCGGAAACGGCGCTCCACCGTGCCGCGCGTGCGCAGGTTCAGCAGCTTGGCGTGCACAACGCCGCCCAACTGCCCGCCGCCGGCGTGAAACGAAGCGTCCACCGCACGATAGAACTCGCCTTCGAGCCGAAGGACCGTGCCGGCGCGCAGTTCGGAAGCGATCATGGGCGCGACCTCATTGAGTCTCCGACAAGCTAGTCTCCACGTTCGTGCGGTGCCGTCAAACGCCGGCGATGGAGCACAATCCGTCCGGTCGAGTGACGGGCCGACGCGAGCGCACCCATGGGCAAGACCGAGCACAACGTACAGGACATCGCGCACTGGATCGACGGCCGGCGCGTCGCCGGCAACGGGCAGCGCACCGCCGAGGTGTTCAACCCGGCGACCGGGGAAGTGATCGGGCAGGTGGCGCTGGCCGATGCGGCGACGGTGAATGCCGCGGTGCGGGCGGCGCAGGCGGCGTTGCCCGCCTGGGCCGACACGCCGGCGGTCAAGCGCGCGCGCGTGCTGTTCCGCTTCAAGGAGCTGCTGGAGCAACATCACGACGATCTGGCGCGGGCCATCACGCGCGAGCACGGCAAGGTATTCGCCGACGCCAAGGGCGAAGTGGTGCGCGGTCTCGAGGTGGTGGAGTTCGCCTGCGGCATTCCGCACCTGCTGAAGGGCGAATACTCCGAGCAGGTCTCCACCGGCATCGATCAGTTTTCGCTGCGCCAGCCGCTGGGCGTATGCGCGGGCATCACGCCGTTCAATTTCCCGTGCATGGTGCCGATGTGGATGTTCCCGATCGCGATCGCGGCCGGCAACACCTTCGTGCTGAAGCCGTCGGAGCGCGACCCCTCGCCCTCGCTGCTGCTGGCCGAGCTGCTGCGCGAGGCGGGGCTGCCGGACGGGGTGTTCAACGTCGTGCAGGGCGACCGGCAGGCCGTCGATGCGCTGCTCGCGCACCCGCAGGTGGCGGCGGTCAGTTTCGTCGGCTCCACGCCGGTGGCGCAGTACATCCACTTGGAGGGCGCCCGGCACGGCAAGCGCGTGCAGGCGCTGGGCGGCGCGAAAAACCACATGGTGGTGATGCCGGACGCCGATCTCGAGCAGGCGGTGGATGCGCTGATCGGCTCCGCCTACGGCTCGGCCGGCGAGCGCTGCATGGCGATCTCGGTCGCGGTGGCGGTCGGGCGCATCGCCGACCGGCTGGTGGAGCGCGCGGCCGAGCGCACGCGCCGGCTCAAGGTCGGCGACGGCATGGACCCCGCCTCCGAAATGGGACCGCTGGTGACCGCCGCGCATCGCGCCCGCGTCGAGGGCTACGTCGAGGCGGGCGTGCGGGAGGGCGCGCAGCTCGTGGTCGATGGCCGCGGGCTGCGGGTGCCGGGGCACGAGAGCGGCTTTTTCCTCGGCGGCTGCCTGTTCGATCGCGTGCAGCCGGCGATGCGCATCTACCGCGAAGAAATCTTCGGCCCGGTGCTGTCGGTGGTGCGGGTGCCGGATTTCGCCGCCGCACTCGAGTTGGTCAACGCGCACGAATACGGCAACGGGGTGGCGATTTTCACCGCCGACGGCAACACCGCGCGCGAGTTCGTGCGTCGCGTCGAGGTCGGCATGGTCGGCGTGAACGTGCCGATTCCGGTGCCGATGGCCTTTTATTCGTTCGGCGGCTGGAAGAAGAGCCTGTTCGGCGATGCGCACGCCTACGGCATGGAGGGCGTGCGCTTCTACACGCGCGCCAAGGCGGTGATGCAGCGCTGGCCGGCGTCGATCGACAAGGGGGCCGAGTTCA
>DATLZG010000042.1:0-4363 GCA_035574095.1 Burkholderiaceae bacterium
CCCGGTGGGGACGAAAATTCGCGGCGCCGCGCCGCAGCGCGTCAGGGCACGCCGCCCGCCGGCCGGCCAAGGGCGCTACAGCGGCGCCGCGCTACGGGCGGGTCGAGCCGCGTGCACGGCGACGAGCAAGCCGGTGCAGTGGCCCGCCGATCACCCGCCGCGCAACTGCCACAGCCGCGCGAGCTTCAGCGCCAGCACGACGATCGGCGCCAGATGCCAGACGAGGTCGAAGATGTCGAGCGGGCGCTTCAGCGTGCCCTGCGCGAGCATGCGCAACTTCTCCACCAGATGCGGTTCGGGCACGAACGGCGCCAGCGCCATCCACACCGCGACGATCGCGATCAGCCACAGCGGAATCGGGTCCAGCCAGCTCAGCATGGCCCGCATTGTGGCCGCGGCCCGCGCGCGCCGACGGTGACGGCGGTCACCGCGGCGCCGGCATCACTTCAGCGGCTTGAAGCGGATACGGTGCGGCTTGGCCCCTTCCTCGCCCAGCCGCCGCTTCTTGTCCTCTTCGTACTCCTGGTAGTTGCCGGCGAAGAAGACCCATTGCGAATCGCCCTCCGCCGCCAGGATGTGGGTGCAGATGCGGTCCAGAAACCAGCGGTCGTGCGAGATCACCAGCACGCTGCCCGGGAACTCCAGCAGCGCGTCTTCCAGCGCGCGCAGTGTTTCCACGTCCAGATCGTTGCTCGGCTCGTCGAGCAGCAGCACGTTGCCGCCCTGAAGCAGCGTCTTGGCCAGATGCAGCCGCCCGCGTTCGCCGCCGGACAGTTGCCCGACGATCTTCTGCTGGTCCGCGCCGCGGAAGTTGAAGCGACCCAGGTAGGCGCGCGACGGCATCTCGAACTTGCCGATCGTCAGCACGTCCTGCCCGCCGGAGACGTCCTCCCACACCGTCTTATCGGCCGACAGGTCGTCGCGCGACTGATCGACATAGGCGAGCTTGACCGTCTGGCCGATCCTGACCTCGCCGGCATCGGGCTTTTCCTGGCCGATGATCATGCGAAACAGCGTCGACTTGCCGGCGCCGTTGGGACCGATGATGCCGACGATCGCCCCCGGCGGCACCTTGAACGACAGCTTGTCGATCAGCAGTCGGTCGCCGTAGCCCTTGCTGACGTCGACGAACTCGATCACCTCGTTGCCGAGCCGCTCGCCGGGCGGGATGAAGATCTCCTGCGTCTCGTTGCGCTTCTGGTATTCGTAGCTGGACAGCTCCTCGAAGCGCGCCAGCCGCGCCTTGCTCTTCGCCTGCCGCCCTTTGGCGTTCTGCCGCACCCACTCGAGTTCGGCCTTCATGGTCTTGATGCGCGCGGCTTCCTGCTTGGCTTCCTGCTCCAGGCGCTTTTCCTTCTGCTCCAGCCACGAGCTGTAATTGCCCTGCCACGGAATGCCGTGGCCGCGGTCCAGTTCCAGGATCCACTGGCAGGCGTTGTCGAGGAAGTAGCGGTCGTGCGTGACGCCGACCACGGTGCCCGGGAAGCGCTGCAGGTACTGCTCCAGCCACTCGACCGACTCGGCATCCAGATGGTTGGTCGGCTCGTCCAGCAGCAGCATGTCGGGCTTGGACAGCAGCAGCCGGCACAGCGCGACGCGCCGCTTCTCGCCGCCCGACAGATGCGCGATCTTCGCGTCCCACGGCGGCAGCCGCAGCGCGTCGGCGGCAATTTCCAGTTGGTGCTCGAGGTCCTCGCCGGCCGCGGCGAGGATCGCTTCGTACTTCGCCTGCTCGGCGGCGAGCTTGTCGAAGTCCGCGTCCGGCTCGGCGTAGGCAGCGTAGATTTCCTCCAGCTTCCTGCGCGCTTCCAGCACCTCGCCCAGCCCGGACTCGACTTCCTCGCGCACGGTCTTGTTCGGATCGAGCTGCGGCTCCTGCGGCAGATAGCCGATGCGGATGCCCGGCATCGGAATCGCCTCGCCGTCGAAGTTCTTGTCTTCGCCGGCCATGATCCGCAGCAGGGTCGATTTGCCGGCGCCATTGAGCCCCAGCACGCCGATCTTGGCGCCGGGAAAGAACGACAGCGAAATGTTGCGCAGGATCTCGCGCTTGGGCGGCACCACTTTGCCGACCCGGCGCATCGTGTAAACGTACTGCATCGACAAGCCCTCGGAACGAAGGCGCGAAGCTTAGCGAATCGCCGCCGTCATCGGCCGCTGGTCCCGCTTCGCTAGCATGCGCGCCGTCCGCAACTCGTTCGACCAAGACGCAACGATGTCCGGTGCTCACTTTCACGTTCACGGCCCCCACGATCACCAGCTCGAACACGCCGCGCAGCATGGCGAGAAGGATTCTTTCGCCGGCCGCATCGCGGTGACGACCGCGATTCTGGCCACCGTCGGCGCCTTGCTGGCGTACGAAGGCGGCGCCACCCAGGCCAACGCCGGCCTGTACAAGAACAACGCCGCGATCAAGAAGACCGAAGCGGCGAACCAATGGAACTACTACCAAGCGAAAAGCAGCAAGCAGAACCTGGCCGAGCTGGCGCTGACCCTCGCCGCCACGCCGGAAAAGCAGGAGTTCTACCGCCAGGAAGTGGCCCGCTACGAACGCGAGAAGAAGGAAATCAAGGCGGCCGCGGAAAAGCTCGAAGCCGAAGCGAAGGAGTGGTACCGCAAGAGCGACGAGGAACTGCACCTGCATCACCGCTGGGCGCAGGCCACCACCGCGATTCAAATCGCGATCGCGCTGTCGGCGATCGCGCTGCTGACGCGGCGGCAGTGGCTGGTTTGGGCCGTGTACGGCGTGGCCGGGCTCGGCGGCGCGCTCGGCGCGCTGGCGCTCGCGCACGTCTGAGGGCGGGCGGGCATGCCCGCCCACGCCCAGTCAGACGCCGATCAGCCTTTTACTTCGATGCGCCGCGTGCGTGCGCTTTCGGCTTTCGGCAGCTCGACGCGCAGCACGCCGTCCTTGTAGGTCGCGCGCGCTTTCTCGCCGCGCACCGGCACCGGCAGCCCGATCGCGCGCTGGAAGCGGCCGTAGGCGCACTGCATCAGCCTATAGTGGCCGCGCGTGGCCTCGCGCTCGAAGCGCTTCTCGCCTTCGACCCACAGCACATCGTCGCGCACTTCGAGGCGGAAGTCCTCCTTGCGCATGCCGGGCGCTTCCAGCCGCACCACCACGCGCTCGTCGTCGTCGAACACGTCCACCGCCAGCAGGCCCCAGTCCATCGGCGGCAGATCGGCGACGACCTCCGCCGGCAGCTCGTTCCTGCCGCTGCGGGTGAAGCGCGTCAGCGCACCGGCGGCGCGGCTGCGCAGCTCGCGCCACTCGGCGGTGAGCGCGTCCCACGCCTGCGCGACACCGCGTTTGAACTCGGTAAGGACGTTCATCGGAACCTCCCTCCGGCGTCCAACCCGGCGCGCGTTAGGCCACCTTGACGGCGATGCGCTTCGGCTGCGCCTCGGCGGATTTCGGGATGCGCAGCTTCAGCACCCCGTCTTTCAGGCTGGCTTCGATGCGGCTCGCGTCCAGCTCGCGGCTGAGCGTGAAGGCGCGCCGGAAGCGCGGCGTGCGGATTTCGGCGTACGTGGCCTCCATGCCCTGCGGCGCGGCGGCCGAGATCGCGCCTTCGATCTGCAGCGAATCGCCTTCCACTTTCACTTCCAGCGCGTCCTTGGACACGCCCGGCAGGTCCGCGTACAGCGTGATGCCGGTTTCGTCTTCCAGCACGTCCACGCGCGGCGTCAGCGCCGCCATGTCCTGCGCGCGCGCCGCGGTCGCCTGTTGACGGCTTTCGGTCACTTGTCCGTTGCTCATGATGACCCCTCCTGCGAACTCATTGCACGGTGATGCGCTTCGGCAAGGCGGACTCGCGGCGGCCGACCGTGATATGCAGCACGCCGTCGCGATACTTGGCCTCGACCTTGCCCGGATCGGCGTCGTCCGGCAGCGCGATCGCGCGCCGGAAGCGGCCGGCGAAGCGCTCGTTGCTGTAGACGCTGACGCGGGCGTCGTTGTCCGGCACGTCCGCGGCCCGTTCGCCGGCGATCGTCAGCACGCCGCGATCGACCACGACCTCGACCTTGCTCGGATCGATGCCGGGCGCGAACGCGTAGATCTCCACGCTGGTCGGCGTCGAGCCGATGTTGATGGCCGGAAAGGCCCCCGGCGCCACCGAGCGGATGCTGGCCGGCAGCCCCGCCAGACCGAACATTTCGTCGACCTCGCGCCGCAGCCGGTCGAACTCGGCGAACAAGCTACCCGGATACGACAACAGTGATTCGAACATCGCTCTCCCTCCTTCCTCTGGTCCCGCAGCCGCGGGATCGGCCCGCCCATCGGGTTACACTCAAGATCGGAGCGCGCTCCGGGGATTTCAAGGGGGACTCTTCGCCCTGCCGACCCTTGCATGCGCGGCGG
>DATLZG010000043.1:0-2171 GCA_035574095.1 Burkholderiaceae bacterium
GCCGCCGAGCGCTGTGCCTGCGACAGCGTCGACTGCTGCGCGCGCAGCTCGCGCTCGCGCGCGGCCAGCGCCAGCAGCGAGCGCCGCCGCTCGCTCGCCAGCGCGCCGAAGAAAAGCGTCGTCACCGCCAGGGTCAGCATCAGCAGCTGGAACTCGACCGCGGAGGCCGACAAGGTCTGCGTGATCACCAGCGACAGCACGAAGCCGATCTGCGCGCACGGCAGCCCGATCGCCGCGCCGACCAGGCCGTAGCGCAGCGCGAAGGCGATCATCGGCAGGAACACCAGGTAAGACATGCGCAGTTCGTCGAACGGCTTGACGCCGAACACGACCGCCAGCAACGCCGCCAGCGCGGCGATCAGCAGCACCGTGTCGCGCAACGCCGCGCGCCGCGCGCGCGGCGCCAGGTCGCGCCAGTCGGCCCAGGCGCCGCCGGCCAGCAACAGCAGCAGCGGAGTCAGCACGGTCAGCCCGAGCAGATCGCCCAGCCACAGATAGGCGAGCACGCGCGGCCCTTCGCTCGCTTCGAGCGTGTCGTCCGCCAGATAGCCGCCGACGTACAGCACCGCCGCCGCGAGCGTGCCGGCGCCGGCGATGCCGATGAACCAGGCGATGTCGCGCACGCCGGCGTCCGCCCACGGCACGCGCACGACACGCCGCAGGGCGAGCGCGGCGCCGACGTAACTCGCCGCCATGCCGCCGCAGGCGACCGCGGTGCCGACGAGCGTGCCCGGCGCATCGCGCACCAGCACTTCGGCCAGCGGCACGGCGACGAACACCGCCGGCGCGTAGGCCAGCCCGCCGGCCACGATCAGCGCCACCGCCAGTGCCGGATGCGGATTCCAGGGCGTGGCCGCGAATGGCGCACTGGGCAGCATGTACGTGGCGGCGTCCAGCGCCACGTACAGCGCGATGAAAGCCGCGCTGCGAACAAAAAGGCGCCCGAGGGCGCCTGGCGAGATGTACGCGAAAGTCAGAGCTTCAGAACGGGATGTCATCGTCCATCTCGGCGATGTTCGGCGCCGCCTGCTTGGCGCCTCCCGCCGGCCGCGCGGCCTCCCGCTGCCCGCCGCGCGCACTCGCTTCGTCGGCGTCGAAGCTGCCGCCGCCCTCGCGCGAGCCGAGCATTTGCATGTTCTCGGCGACGATTTCCGTCGAGTACTTGTCGTTGCCTTCTTTGTCGGTCCACTTGCGCGTCTTCAGGCGGCCCTCGACGTACACCGGGCGGCCCTTGCGCAGGTACTCGCCGGCGATCTCCGCCAGACGGCCGAAGAAGACGACGCGGTGCCATTCGGTTTCTTCCTGCAACTGGCCGCTGGCGTCTTTGTACTTGCGCGAGGTGGCGATCGACACGTTGGTGATCGCCGCGCCATCCGGGCTGTAGCGAGTCTCCGGATCGCGTCCGAGGTTGCCGATCAGGATCACCTTGTTGACCGAGGCCATATGTCGTCTCCGATGTCGGGTAATGGGCGGCGCGCGGCCATGATACCGAGCAGACCGACTTACCCGGTCGGCTCGAACGCCGTGCCGCTGCGGCGCGTCGGCAGTTCACGCATTCCGAGCGCGACGAAGGCCCAGATCGCCATTGTCGCGGCGGCGCCGGCGAACACGGCGCCGGCGCCATAGTGCCGTGCCAGCCAGCCGCCGGCAGCGCCGCCGACGAACAGTCCGACCGCTTGCGTCGTGTTGTACACGCCCAGCGCCAGCCCCTTGCGTGCCGGCGGTGCCAGACGCGAGACGAGCGACGGCAGGCTCGCCTCCAGGATGTTGAAAGCGACGAAAAACAGCAGCAGCCAGAACGCGAGCCACTGCAGCGTCGGCGCCAGCCACAGCAGCCCCAATTGCACGGCCGCGAGCACGCCGATGGCGGCCAGAAACAACGCGCGCATGCGCCCGCGCCGTTCGGCCGCCAGCAGCGGCGGCATCATCAGCGCGAACGACGCCAGCACGACCGGCAGGTAAACCGAGCCGTGCTGCGCCAACGGCAAGCCGCGCTCGACCAGCAGCGGCGGCACGACCACGAACATCGCCACCTGAACCACGTGCAGGGCGAAGATGCCGAAGTTCAGCCGCAGCAACTGCGGATCGAAGACCGCCGCGCGCCAGTGCGCCGGATTCTTGCGCGCGAGCGGCGGCGGCGCGGCCGGCACGGCCCACAGGACCAGGGCGAT
>DATLZG010000044.1:0-5936 GCA_035574095.1 Burkholderiaceae bacterium
ATCATGCCGCGAGCTCCTTGTCGTGCAGAAAGGCCGCGTGGCGCGGCGCGCGCTTGGTGCGCGACCATTCCTCCAGCATCTCCCACTTCACCGCGTCCAGCCTCTTCAGCTTGTCTTGTTCGTCCGCATCGGGGCAGGCCAGCTCGATCCGATGGCCGTTCGGATCGAAAAAATAGATCGAGTGGAAGATGCCGTGATCGGTGACGCCGAGCACCTGCACACCGTTTTTCTCCAGATGCTCCTTGTAGGCGAGCAGCGTGGCACGGTCCTTCACTTTGAACGCGATGTGCTGCACCCACTCCGGCGTGTTCGGGTCGCGGCCCATCGGCGGGCGGGTCGGCAGCTCGAAGAACGCCAGCACGTTGCCGCCGCCGGCGTCGAGGAACACGTGCATGTAGGGGTCGGGTTCCTTGGTCGAAGGGACGCGGTCCTCGGCGATCGCCAGCACGAAGTCCATGTTCAGCATCTTGCGGTACCAGAGCACCGTTTCCTTGGCGTCGCGGCAGCGGTAGGCGACGTGGTGGATGCGGTCGATCTTCATGCGTGCGTCTCCTCGGGCTTCAGCACGCCGCGGCGGATCTGGTCGCGCTCCATCGACTCGAACAGCGCCTTGAAGTTGCCTTCGCCGAAACCTTCGTCGCCGCGCCGTTCGATGAACTCGAAAAACACCGGCCCCAGCAGCGTCTGCGAGAAGATCTGCAGCAGCAGCCGCTTCTTGCCTCCGTCGGTGGACCCGTCCACCAGGATCCCGCGTGTGGCCAGCTCCCGCACCGGCAAGCCGTGGCCGGGCAGGCGCTCGTCGAGCATCTCGTAGTAGAAGCCGCTCGGCGCGCTCATCAACGGCACGCCGGCCATTTGCAGCTTGTCCACGGTGGCGACGAGGTCGTCGGTCGCGAGCGCGATGTGCTGGATGCCTTCACCGTTGAAGGCGAGCAGGAACTCTTCGATCTGTCCGGTGCCGCGGGAAGCCTCTTCGTTCAGCGGAATGCGGATCTTGCCGTCCGGCGCCGTCATCGCTTTGGATGTCAGGCCCGTGTACTCGCCCTTGATGTCGAAGTAGCGCAGCTCGCGGAAATTGAAGATGCGCTCGTAGAAGCCGGCCCAGTAGTTCATGCGGCCACGGTAGACGTTGTGCGTCATGTGGTCGATTACCCGCAGGCCGTGCCCCTGCGGGTGGCGGTCCGCGCCTTCGATCCATTCGAAGTCGATGTCGTAGATCGACTTGCCGTCCTCGAAGCGGTCGATCAGATACAGCGGCGCGCCGCCGATGCCCTTGATCGCGGGCAGCTTCAACTCCATCGGGCCGGTGGGCACGTCCACGGGCTGCGCGCCCAGGTCGAGCGCGCGCTTGTAGGCCTTGTGCGAGTCGCGCACGCGAAACGCGATCGCGCACGCCGACGGCCCATGCTCCTGCGCGAAGTACCAAGCCAGGCTCTTCGGCTCGTTGTTGACGATGAAATTGATCTCTCCCTGCCGGTACAGCACCACGTCCTTCGAGCGGTGCACCGCCACCTTGCTGAAGCCGAGCTTCTCGAACACCGGCTCCAGCACGTTGGGCTGCGGCGAGGCGAACTCGACGAATTCGAAGCCCATCAGGCCCATCGGGTTGTCGAACAGATCTGCCATCGTTGTCTCCATTTCAAGTGACGAGCGGATCGAGCGCGCCGAGACTCAGCGTACTCGCGTGTTGGCCCGCAGAAAATGTGCGAGGCGGGAAGGGGCATGAGCCCGGAAGCGGCGTGACGCAGCGGGCGACGGACGCAGAGTGCTCGTCGCGGCCGCGCCGCTGCCGGCGGCGCGGTCGGGCGCGGTGCCACGGCGGACCGCCGAGCTTCGGACGGCGATGAAAGAATGTTGCATCTGTCCTCGGGCTGCCGGGCGCGCTACGGCGGCGGTCCGGTTGAACACCGCCGTGGCGCCGTGACGGCGCGTACTGCAGTCGGGTGAACGAGCGGGCAGTGTAGGAACGGTGCGCGGAAATTGCCTTGCGAATGCACGCGCCGGCGCGGTAGATTGCGCATCGATCTTGTGCAGGTCCCAGATACGAGGAAAGAAACGTGCAAGAAATCGAGCTCGATCGCATCGACAGAAAGATCCTCGCCCACCTGCAGCGCAACGCGCGCGCCTCGAACGTGGAGCTATCGCAGGTGGCCAACCTGTCCGCGCCGCAGTGCTTCCGCCGCCACAAGCGGCTGGAGGAGGCCGGCGTGATCGCCGGTTACGAGACGCGGCTCGATGCGGCGCGGCTCGGCTTCGGTGTGACCGCGTTCATCCACGTGACGATGGAGAAGGGCCACATCCGCGACCTGCCGAAGTTCAAGAGCGTGATCGCGGGCCTGCCGGAAATCCAGGAGTGCTACGCGGTGACCGGCGACTTCGACTACGTGCTGAAGGTCGTCGCGCGCGACCTGCAGTCGCTGTCGCGCTTTCTGATGGACACGCTGATGCGGCTGCCCGGAGTCACCGGAGTGCGCTCCAGCGTGTGCCTGGACGAGATCAAGTGCACCAGCGCGCTGCCGGTGTCGGGGTGATGGGCCGTAATCCGTCGACCGTGTCCGTTGTCCGTTGGCAGCGCCGAGCGCGCGGCGCGCCGAAAGATCTGAAACGTCGCTGTGCTCGGGACTGCCGCGCGCGATGAGCGCTCACGCCAGCACGACCAGTTGCGACTTGTAGCGCGCCCGCCGGCGCGAGTAATCGGGCGCGCTGGCGGCCAGCAGGCGCGCGATGTCTTCGTCGGAGAGCTCGCGCACCACCTTGGCCGGCGCGCCCAGGATCAGCGAGCGGTCGGGAAACACCTTGCCTTCGGTGACGACCGCGCCCGCCCCGACCAGGCATTGGCGGCCGATGCGGGCGCCGTTCAGAACCACCGCGCCGATGCCGATCAGCGCGCCGTCGCCGATCGTGCAGCCGTGCACGACCGCTTGATGGCCGATGGTCACGCTGCGACCCACGGTCAGCGGAAACCCCGGATCGTTGTGTAGCACCGCGCACTCCTGCACGTTGCTTTCGTCGCCGATCACGATCGGCTCGTTGTCGCCGCGCAGCACCGCGTTGAACCAGATGCTGACGTTCTCGCCGAGCACCACCTTGCCGATGACGGTCGCATTGGGGGCGACGAAGGCGCTTTCGGGCACCTGCGGCGCGTCGTCGCCGAGTCGATACAGGGGCATCGCTTCACTCCGGTTGCAGATTCGCCGCTGGCAGTCCACGGCGCAGCGACGATTGTGCCGCAGCGCTGGTTGCGGCCGGCACGATGGCGTCGCCCCGCTCCGCCGCCGTCCCGGCGCGCGGGCGTGACCAGGGCAGCCGGCGCGGTCGATGGCCTGAAGTCCTTGACACGCGCGCTCGTCGTGCCGACACTGCGAACGCCGTCATGTGGCGGCACTTCAACGCGAGGCAGTGCCATGAAGAAGCCCACGAAGAAGCCTGCCAAGAAGGCCCCGAAGCGCTAGTTCGACGAGCTGGGGTCTTGTTGGCAGTCCGGGCCCGCCGCGGCGACGCGGCGGGCTTTCTTTCTCGTGGCGCTTCAACGCGCGGAGGTACCGCGTCGCACGGCCGCCGTCCGCGACGCCTCCTGTTTCGGCCGGAACGGATAGGCGCTGCCGGTGGCGCCCGGCCGCGGCGGGATGCGCAACGACAGCAGCATCGCCGCGGCCAGCACGCTGACGGTCACCGCCAGCGACCAGGCGACCGGGATCTTGTAGACGTCGATCAGCAGCATCTTGGCGCCGATGAACACCAGCACGATCGCCAGCCCGTAGGAAAGCAGATGAAAGCGCTCGTGCATGCCGGCGAGCAGGAAGTACATCGCGCGCAGGCCGAGGATCGCGAACACGTTCGATGTCAGCACGATGAACGGATCGGTCGTGATCGCGAAAATGGCCGGGATCGAGTCGACCGCGAACACCAGGTCCACGACGCCGATCAGCGCGATCACCACCGCCAGCGGCGTGGCCATTTTCACGCCGTCGACGACGGTGAAGAACTTCTCGCCGTCGTAATGCGGCGCGATGCGCACGTGGCGGCGAATCCACTTCAGCGCCGGGTTGGACTCCAAGTCCGGCTCTTTGCCTGCCGCCCACCACATCTTGATGCCGGTGAAGACCAGGAACGCGCCGAACACGTACAGCACCCAGTGGAAGTGCGCGATCAGCCAGGCGCCGATCAGGATCATCGCCGCCCGCAATACCAGCGCGCCCAGAATGCCGATCATCAGCACGCGCTTCTGGAACTCCGGCGGCACCGCGAAGTAGGTGAAGAGCATCAGGAACACGAAGATGTTGTCGACCGCGAGCGCTTTCTCCAGCAGGTAGCCGGTGAAGAATTCCAGCGCCTTGGTGTCGGCGAGTGCGCTGCCCTGCGTCCCGCCCAGGTACCACCAGAGCCAGCCGACGAACGCGAAGGCGACGGCGACCCAAACGAGCGACCAGATGGCCGCTTCCTTGATCGATACCCGGTGCGCGCCCTGCTTGCGCATGGCGAAGAAGTCGACATAGAGCGCGAGAACGACGAACGACGCAAACAGCGCCCACATCAGCGGCGTGCCGATGGACATCGTGAATACCTCTCGAAAGCGGCCTGGCGCGGGCCGCGGTGGTCGTGGGAAATGCCTGGACGGTCTCGCCGAACGTCGCGCCGGGCGCGACGTTTGCGGCGCCGGATGGGCGGGCAGCGCCATGCGCCCGCACACCGTATTGACGACGCCGCAGCCAGCGGGCGCCGGTGCCGGCGCCCCGAGCTACTCCCCGATCGGAGGCGCGCGGATTAGACCAGCGCGGCGCAGCGCCGGGTACCGGGGCAAACCCCGCTTGCGCCGGTGCGGAACCGCTGATCGGCGACGCTGCGGGGCGCGCCGCACGGCGGGTGCCAGCGGGTCGGAACGGCCGGCGCTTCGTGGCCGATAATCGGACCGGTCCGGTGGACGCCCCGGGAGTATCGGGCGCGCGGGAGAACGCTATGGACGCACGCGTAGGCAGCCCCCTGTATCTGTTGGAACGCAGCGACGTCGGTCTGGTCTTGCTGGATCGGGAGCTGCGCGTGGCGGCGATGAACAGCTTCGCGCGCCGGACGCTGCCGGTGGAGGAGCGGCAGGCGTTCGACAAGATCGTGCTCGCGCTGCATCCGGAACGCTCGCAGCCGAAGGTCAAGTTCCTGCTCGATCAGGCCGAGTGTCCGGTTTCCAACCCGCCGCCGATGACGATGATCATCAACATCCCGGAACGGGTGCTGCTGATCAAGGTGACCAAGCTGGCGGACGGGAACGGCCAGACCACCGGCTACGCGCTCGTCTTCTACGACATCACCGATGCCGTCGTGCGCGACGAGCCCGGTGTGCCGCGCCCCGACCGCAAGCGGCAGTTGCTGAAGATCCCGACCGTGGCCGGCAATCGCATCGTGCTGGTGGACGCCGCCAGCGTGCGCTACGTGCGCGCCGAAGGCCACTACACCTGGGTTCACACGGCGCAGGGTTCCAGTTTCTGCAACCTGACGATCGGCGATCTGGAAGCGCGGCTGGACGCCGAGACCTTTTTGCGCATCCACCGCAGCTATCTGGCGAACCTCGACTTCGCCGAGCAGATCGTGCGCGACGACGGCAAGGTGTTGCTGAAGCTCTCCGGCGACGAGCGCGGCCTGCCGGTGGGGCGCACCAGCGTGCCCAAGCTGATGCAGCGGCTGGGCATCGTCGAAACCGCCGACGCGCGCTAAGCGGCGCGCGTCGACTTTCGTGGTAAGGCCGGCGCCGTTCGTGCGCCGGTACGCGCAGTTCGTGCAAGGCCGTCTCATCGTGCGCCGCACCGCCGGTAATTTGCCGCGGACCGGGGCGCGAGATCCCGGTGCGACACGAGGAGACGAGCATGATCCCGGCGGGATTCGAATATCACGCGCCGCGTTCGCTGCCCGATGCGGTGCGATTGCTGGCCGAACTCGGGCCCGAG
>DATLZG010000045.1:0-11547 GCA_035574095.1 Burkholderiaceae bacterium
GCGGGATTGGCGGGCGCCAACATGTGGGCCACCGGCTGGGCGGCGATGCGGGCGGCCGCGCCTGCGTACATCGTGCCGTTCATGTTCGTCTACGAACCGGCGCTGCTGACGCTCGGCGCGTGGACCGATACGCTGCACGCGACCGTCACCGCGACCGTGGGCGTGATCCTGCTCGCGGCCGGGCTGTTCGGTTATCTGTTGCGCCCGGCAACGGCTTGGCAGCGCGCATTGCTGATCGCGGCGGCGCTACTGCTGATCAAGCCGGGATGGATCACCGATCTGATCGGCCTGCTGCTGGCGGGCGTGGTCATCGTCGCCCAGCTCGCCGCGCGGCGCGCGGCGCGCGAAGCGCAGCCCGGCATCTGAACGGGAGCGGCACAACGATGCGCGCTGCAAGGTCGCCGTCAGGGCCGGGCGGCTATGCTGAGCCGCGATGCACTTTCCCGTTCCCGATCCCGCGTACACAGCCTCCACGTCCGCGCGTGCGCACTTTCGCCTCGCGCTGCGAATCGCGCTCGGTTTCGTCGCGCTGCTGTGGCTGGTGCAGTTGCTCAACTGGGGGTTCGGACTCGATCCGGAGCCGTTCGCCGTGCGCCCGCGCCAGCCCGCGGGGCTGGTCGGCGTGGCTCTGGCGCCGCTCGTGCACGGCGGCTTCGAGCACCTGATCGCGAACACGCCGCCGCTCGCGGTGCTGGGCGCCGCCGTGCTGTACCTTTATCCGAGCTCCGCGCTGCGGGTGCTGCCGCTCGTCTACGTCGGTCCCGGCCTCGTTGTCTGGCTGTTCGGGCGCGCCTCCGCACATGTGGGCGCGAGCGGACTGATTTACGGCCTGGCGGCGTATGTGTTCTTCGCCGGCGTCCTGCGCCGCGACCGCCGCGCGATCGCCGCCTCGCTCGCGGTCGCCTTCATGTACGGCTCGCTGGTGCTCGGGCTGCTACCGGCGCAGCCGGGCGTCTCCTGGGAGACGCATCTGGCGGCGGCGATTCTCGGCACCGTCGCGGCGTTCGTCTGGCGCAAGCTGGATGTTCCGCCGCCCAAGCGCTACGCGTGGGAGGACGAAGGCGTCGAGCCTGCGCCCGGTGTGGACGAGGAGCGCGCTCGCGAGTAGCGCGCGCTGCGGCGCGCTCAACGCGCGACGGAGAGCTTGCCGTCCTTGTGTTTGACCAGTTGCTTGGCCTGCACCGCCGCCTTGATGGCCGAGATCACGGCCCAGTTGAAGCGGTCCCGTTCGGGCTTGGCGAGCTTGCCGGCGTATCCCTTCGCTTCGGCGAGCGCGCGAATCACCTCCACCGGACGCATCGGTTTCTTGATCAGCTTGCGCATCAATGCCAGCGCTTCGCCCTGTTCGAACCAGCGGTGCACGGTGGCCTTCTTGGCGGCCGGACGCGCCGCTTTGGGAGCGGGCGCGGCGGTGGCGGGCGCGGCAGCCTGCGCCTCGCCGCTCGCCCCGAGCGCCTGGATCACGGCGCGCAACCGCGCATTGACTTTCGCCAATTCGGTCTCCAAAGCGGTGCGTCGGGCTTCCAGTTCGCGAACTGCGTTCGACAGGCTGCTCATGCGGTCTCCTCGATCTGCACGGTTGAAACGGACGCGAGGATACGCGCTGCCGCGAGAGTCGGCAAACGACCTCCCGTCCACGAGGGAGGTCGGCCGAGGCGCATCAACTCTTGGCAGCGGCTGCGGCGAGCAGCTTGTCCGGCACGGCCGCCTCGAGCAGCGGCCGCGCGTTCCAGCTCTTTATCTCCAGATACCACGATTGGTCCGAGGCCTTCAGCACGTGGATATCGCCGCTCTTCGCTTTGGAGATGCTCCATTGCGAGGTCTTTCCTTGCGTATCCTTCAGAGTCAGCCGCAGGTCGGGCTGGTCGAGGCGCCACTCCGGTTTGGGCTCCTTGCCGAGCACGGCGTCGACCTTGAGGTTGACGATCGCATCGGCGAGCGCACTCGCTTTCGCTTGGTCGACGCTCTGTCCGCTTTCGGCCTCCCACGTCGAGCTGGTCTGGTCGCCCTCCTTGCGCTGCGCGCGGCGCAGCGTCAAGGTCGGTTTCCCCGCGGCCGCGACCGCGATCTCGGCCAGCGCTGCGGCGTCGCGCATCAGCAGGCTCTGGTCGAGCCAATCCGCCGGCGCCGTACGCACCTCGTACGCGGCCAGTTCGATCGCGTACACCGCCTGGTCCTGCGCGGTGCGCGCGTGCGCCTTGCGCACGCCGGAGGACGTGCCAAGAAAGACGGTGGCGAGCGTGGTCTCGCCGCGCGCGGCGACGATGCGCCGCTCGTACTCCTGATCGGCGACGCGGAAACGCGCCAGCGCCGACGCGCTGGTCGCCACCGGCAGGCCGCGCTTGGCGCCAGCGAGGCGCTTCAGCAGATCGTCCACTTTCGCCGCATCGGCCGGCGCGTCGAAGTAGCCGGGCAGCAGCCACTTGCCGTCGCGCTTGACCAGTTCGACGCTCGCGGCTTGCGGTTTGTCGCCGCCGGCCGGGCCGTCGATGCGCAGGCGGTCGATCTCCTTCAAGTCGGCGCCGATCAGCGCTGCGTCCGGCTGCGCGGCCGACAAGCCGGCGCCGCGCCATGCGAGCGCCAGCGCGGCGCCGATCTGGACGATCAGAACGACGGCCAGAATACGGATTGCGCGTTGCATCGCTTCACACTCCCTGCAGCAACTGTTGATGACGACGCGCCGCCAGCGCGCGCCGCTGTCGATTGACGAACCAGACCAGCGCCAGTCCGGCCAAGGCGAAACCGTAGTTCGCGTACTCCCAGGCGGCCTGCTGCGCGGCAGGCAAGGGCTCGAGCAAACGCACGTACTGGCCGCGGCCGCGGATGCCGAGCAGTCCTGGATCCTCGACCGACCAGTCGATCAGATTGAGGGCGAACTCGGCCGGCTTGCGGTACGCGGTGCCGAGCGCCTGGCTGATCAGCCGGATCGCCGGATCGGCGAACAGGGCGCTCGAACCGATCACGATCAAACGCGCCGACTCGGGCGAACTCTCGATCACCCGCGTCACTGCGGCCAGCGCGCCGGCTTTGCTGTCCTCTTTCTTCGCCTCTTTGGAGGAGTCCTGCGCCGGCGGCTCCTGGCCTTTGAAAGCCGAGTCGAAGCGGCCCTCCAGCATCACCGCCAGAGTCTGCGGCGCGCGCGCCGCGCCCGGCGCGAAGCCGAGCTGCGGATGCCGGCGATAGTTGGGCAGCAGGTCGGTGCTCTCCGACACCCAACTGTCGGGCGAAGAGCGCAGCATGGTGGTCACCTTGCGGCCCTTGTTCTTCTCCGCATCGACGGCGATGGGAGCGGCCCATGGCACGCTCAACTGCGCGAGCGCCGCCGCCGCCGGCAATTCGCGCGCGAGGCCGTCGCCACGCACGTCGACGATGTACGGATACGGAGCCAGCTGGATTTCGCGCACCGTCAGCCCGCCGCCGAGCGGCCGCTCCACCGGAATCGGCAATGCGCCGCTGCGCGGATCGAGCACCAGCCCGGGGCCGATCTTCACGCCATAGCCGGCGAGCCAGTCCTCCAACCCGCTCTTGACCGGCCGCGCACTGATCGTGTGCGACAGTTGTACGTCGATCGGTGCGGTGGCGACGATCACCGTTCCGCCGCGCATCAGGAACTGATCGACCGCGAACCGCTGCTTGCGGTCGAGCGCCTCCGGCGCCAGCAGCAGCAGGATGTCGGCGGCGGCCGGCACCTCGCCGTCGCGCAGATCGGTGTCGAGCCAGCGCGTGCTTTCGCCCAGCGCCTCGCGCAGCACGCTGAACTGGCCGGCGGGCGGCGCCACCACCGCGACCGTCTTGAGGAAGCCGGGCGAGAAGCGCTTGACCGCCGCCTCCAGGTTGCGCTTGAAGGCTTCCTTCTCCGGAGTTTGTGGCAGCGGCACGCGTTCGTTCTGCTTGCCGTCGGACAGCGCCAGATGGAACCAGAACGGGCGCGGATCGAACAGGCTCGCCACCAGAGGCCGCAGGCCTTCTTCGCCGAGCTGCTTGGCGAGCGCGGCGTCCGCGCCCGGGTCTTTGAACTGTACTTGCAGCCTGTCGCCGGCCTGTTTGCGCAGGTCGGCGACAGCGTCCTCCAGCGCCTGCCGCACCGGCGCCAGCGCCGGCGGCATCTGCTGCGGCGGCGACAGGTAGGCGGTCAGCGTCAGCGGGCGCGGCAGCGTGGCGAACGGATTGCCGCCGCCCTGATAGCTGGTCAGAACCTTGCGGATCGCGCGCGTGATCTCGTACTCGGGGTTGCGCAGCGTGACTTCGAAATCCCCCTCGCTGCGCGCCTTGACTTCGATCAGGTCGCGGAAACCGAGCGCCTGGTACTCGTCGCCGTATGCGACCACGATGTCGAAGTAGGAGTTGACGACCGACGCCTGGTACTTGCTCGCGACCTGGAACGGCACCGGCCGCACGCCGAAACGGCCGGCCGCTTCCTCCTCCAGCTTCGGGTCCTGGTGCGGATCGACGAACTCCACCCGCACTTTGTCGCCGCCCGCCACCGCGTACTCCTGCAGCAGGTCGCGCAGTTGCGGCACCAGCGGCGACAGCAGTGGGTGCGTGGAGGCGCTGAAGTAGCCGCGGATCAGCAGCGGCTCTTGCAGTTGTGTCAGATAACCGCGCGTGGCGTCGGACAGGGTGTAGACGCGGCCGGCGGTCAGATCGGCGCGCGCGAACCCTATCTGTCCGAGCCAGAAGTTGGCCGCCAGCGCGTTGACCGCGACCAGCGCGGCGAACACCGCCCAGCGCCGGTGCGCGGCCGAGGCCGGATTGCCGGCCCAGCGCAGCCGCTCCAGCGACAGCCGGTTCAGCACCAGGAAAGTGGCGGTGATCGACAGGTAGTAGTAGAGGTCGCGCAGGTCGAGCACGCCGCGCGTGATCGAGTCGAAGCGCGAACCGGCTCCCAGCAGGCGCAGCCATTCGCCGACGCGATGGCCGAACAAATCGGTCAGCGCCTTGGAGCCGACCAGATAGAACACGCCGCAGATGGCCGCGGTGAGGATCAGGCTGACGATCTGATTGTCGGTGCGCGACGACACCCATAGCCCGATCGCCACATAGGCCGAGGCCAACGCCAGCGCCGCCACGTAGCCGCCGATCACGGGACCCCAGTCCAGCGGCCCGAGCGCGGCCACGGTCAACGCCAGCGGCAGCGTCAGCGCCAGGGCGATCGCCACCAGCGCCAGCGCGCCGCAGAACTTGCCGAGCACCAGCGCGGTCGGAGAAGCCGGCGCGGTCAACAGCAGCTCCAGCGTGCCGGCGCGCCGCTCCTCCGCCCAGGCGCGCATCGTCAGCGCCGCGACCAGGAAGATCAGAAGCAGCGGCATCCACTGGAACAGCGGCCGCACGTCGGCGAGGTTGCGGGCGAAGAACGTCTCCACCCAGAAGAAGACGAACAAGGTGACGGCGAGGAACGCGCCGAGGAAAAGAAACGCCGCCGGCGAGGCGAAGAACCCGGCCAGCTCTTTGCGCGCGACCAGCCAGACATCACGCCGCATCGCGCACCTCCGGGCGGACATCGACGCGATCGATCTCGGCGAACAGCGTCTCCAGGTCGCGCCGCTCGAAACCGAGCGCGTGCAGGCCGAAGCCGGCGGCATGCAGTGCGCGGCTGACGGCCGGCGCCGCGTCTTCGGCGGCCTCCAGCGCGAAGCGGTGGCGGCCGTCGAGCGCGCCTTCGTAATGCACGGCGCGCACGCCCGGCACCTGCTGCAGCACCGGCCGCACCGCGGCTTCGTCGCGATCGACGATCACTTGCAGACGCGCGCCGCGCTGCAGCTCGTCCATGCGCGCATCGAGCGCCTTACGTCCGGCGCGCAGGATGACGACGCGCTCGCACACCGCCTGCACCTCCTGCAGGATGTGCGTGGAGACGATCACGGTCGCCGAGCGGGCCAGCTCCCGGATCAGCTCGCGCATGTGCAGGATCTGCGCCGGGTCCAGGCCGTTGGTCGGCTCGTCCAGGATCACGATGTCCGGCTCGTGCAGGATCGCTTGCGCCACGCCGACGCGCTGCCGGTAGCCGCGCGACAGCGTGTGGATCGGCGCGGTGGCGCGCTCTTTCAGCGCGGTGCGCCGGATCGCCTGCGCCACCGCCTGCGCGCGCCGGCTCTCCGGCACGCCGTGCAGCGCGGCCTGGTACTCGAGGAATTCGAGCACCGTCATCTCTGGCCACAGCGGGCAGTTCTCCGGCAGATAGCCGATGCGCGCCTGAATCGCGCGCGTGTCGCGGCCGATCTCCAGGTCGCCGACGCGGATCGTGCCGGCGGTTGGCTCCAGATAGCCGGTCAGCATCTTCATCAGCGTGGTCTTGCCGGCGCCGTTGTGGCCGAGCAGACCCACCACTTCGCCGCGCCCGATGCCGAAGCTGACATCGTCGACGGCGGTGAAGTCGCCGTAGCGGCGGGTGACGTGCGAGAGTTCGATCATCGGTTCTCCTGTTGCCTTTGCTCTGGGAGGGCGATGGCGGCAAGCCGCTGGCACGGGTGTGGTCCCGCGGACGATCGGGCTTGTTGGAACCGGACCCGGCACCGTGCGGCCGGTGCGCCGCAGCTTGTGTCGTCGCCGAACATGCGTCGCTTGTCGTATGAAACCGGACAGGCGGATGCTTTTTTGCGGGGCGCGATTTTAAGGTGCATCGGCACGCGCCAGCCTCGCGTGCCCTCCGGGGGGACGGGCAGCGTTTCGATTACATTGCGGCGGCCGTCTTTCGATCAAGAACCCCAACCGTTGAAACCGCGGCTGCCGAAGCGCGCAGTCGTACCAAGAGCCACCGATGGACCCCGTATCTCAAATCGCGCTCGGCGCCGCGGTCGGTGTGGCGGCGATGGGCCGGCGCACCGCTGTCTGGAAATCGGTGCTCGTGGGCGGCCTGTGCGGAATGGCGCCCGATCTGGACATCTTCATCGACCATGGCGACCCGATCGCCGACATGACGCGCCATCGCACCGAGACGCACGCGTTGTTCTATCTGACGCTGGTCGCGCCGGCGATCGCGGCGGGCGTGGCGCGGCTGCACGGCGAGATGCAACACTTCCGGCGTTGGTGGCTGGCGGTCTGGCTGGCGCTGGTCACGCATCCGCTGCTGGACGCGATGACCGTATACGGCACGCAGTTGGCGCTGCCGTTTTCCGACTATCCGTTCGGCGTCGGCAGCATCTTCATCATCGACCCGTTGTACACGGTCCCGCTGCTGCTGGGGGTGGTGGCAGCGCTGCGGGCGCGGCCCGAGCGCGCGCTGCGCTACAACGCGGCGGGCCTGGCTCTCAGCACGCTCTATCTGGCATGGAGCGCGGCCGCGCAGCAGCACGTGGCCGCGGTGGCCGAGGCGTCGCTGCGCCGGCACGGCATCGCCGCCGAGCGCGTGCTGGTGACGCCGGCGCCGTTCAGCACGCTGCTCTGGCGCGTGGTGGCGGTCGGCGGCGACCGCTATTGGGAGGGCTTCTATTCGCTGCTCGACCGCGAAGCGACGCTGCGCTTCGATGCCTTCGCGCGCGGCGTGGCGCTTCACGAAGCTGTGCGCGATCATCCGCCGGTGGCCAGGCTCGCCTGGTTCTCCCACGGGTTCTTCAAGTTCGAAGAGCGCGCCGGCGAAATCCGCATGGCGGATCTGCGCATGGGCCTGGAGCCGACCTATACGTTCACGTTCGTCGTCGCCGAGCGCCGCAATCCGCAACTCGTGCCGGTGGCGCCGCGCGCGGTGGGCGCGCGCCCCGATGTGCGACGCTGGTGGCCGTGGCTGATGCGCCGCCTGCGCGGCGAGCCGCTCGCGCCGCCGCGCTAGGCGCTACTTGTCCGCCGGGACCAGGCGCTGCCGAGATTCGGCATTCGCTTCGATCGCGCGCCGCTCGAACCACCACGGCAGCAGTTCGCCGGCCAACCAGGGCATCAGTTGATCCTTCTGGTGAGGATGGAACTGCCGCTCGACCACACCGCCGCTGACCACCGCCATCACCTTCTCGTCGTCGGCGAGATCCGCCACCAGCCGCAGCGACGCGAAGAACTGCACGTCGAAGCCGGCCAGAAACGCCGTGCGTGCGCGCAACACCGTCTCGCCGGAACCGTCCATGGCGTGCGTGCCGGCACCGAGCGCATCGCGTCCCAAGCCGCTGCGGCGCAGCGGGCTGACGAAGGTGACGCGATGCTCGGCGCCCCAGCGCCACGCCTGCGGGTCCATGCCGTGTCGGGCGGCGAGCTGCCCGCGCACGTGCTGCGCGGCGCGGCGGATCAGATCGGGCAGCGTCTCCACCTGCGGCGTGCGCGTATCGTCGAACCACGGAGCATCCGGGGTCTGCACCAGGAGGTCGAAGCGCTCCTGCCAGCCGTACCAGTTGGAGAGGTAGGTACGCGCCAGCTCCTCTCCCATCTCGTCGACGTAGGTCTCGTATGCGAGCCGCTCGTACAGGTGGTGATAGAGCAGCGGCGCCGCGGCATCCGCGCGGTCGCGCCCGTCCCATTGCTCCAGCAGCGCCGCCAGGTCCGCGTGTGCGCGGACGCCCTGTAGCGCCGCGACGAGGATCGGCCGCAGCCGCAGCGCCTGCAGGTTCAGCGTATCGAGCATCAGCGCGCGCTGGTCCTGCACCGTCAGCGCGCGCCCTGTCTCGAACACTTGCGCGATGCGCTGGTAGCGGTAGGCGGGGGAGAAGAACGAGGAGTAGTCGTACGGATAGCCGTCCTGGCGGTTGTCGTGGTTGGCGCTCGCCACCCAACCGCGCGCCGGCGCCAGCACGCCCGGCATGCGATCGGCGGGAATGAAGCCAAGCCAGTCGCCGTCCTTCGTCGCGGGTTTCGGATGCACGCCGTGGCCGCCGGCGCGCACCGGCACGCGGCCGCTGGCGCGATGGCCGATCGTGCCCGCCTTGTCGGCGAACACGAAGTTGAAGTACACGACCTCCATGTCCTGCACCGCGCGATCGACCTCGGCCGCCGACGTGGCCAGCAGCAGTTTGTCCAAGCCGATCTCGCGTCCGTCGATCTCCGCCGCCGCCGTGCGCAGAGACAGCAGGTGCGCGCGCGTCGCGCCCGGCACCTCGATCACCGGCCCGCGCACGGTGCGGCGAAGCGTCAGCGTTTGGTCCCGGAAGGCGCCGGGCGCGCTGGCGTCCTTGACGCGGATCGTCTCGGTGATCTTCTCGAAGGCGCGCGCCGCGTCGCCGTCCAGGTAGCGGTCGGGGTCGGCGAGCGCGGGCCGCTCGACGAACAGATCCTGGCCGTCGCCGTAGGCGTTGGTGACGCCGAAGGCGACGTGCGCGTTGCGGCCGACCAGGATGCCCGGCACCGCGGGCAGCGCGGCGCCGATCGCGCGCACCTGCGGGCTGAACAGCCCGATCGGCATCCAGATGCCGGGCAACGCGCGCGCGTCCAAGTGCGGGTCGTTGACGACGATCGCGCCACCCGAGGCGGCGCGCGCCGGCGCGATCGCCCAGTTGTTGCTGCCGACCGCGAGCGGCGCCTCGCCATGCAGCCGCGCGAGCACCGCGCTCTCTTCCAGGCCGAGCGACTGCGCATGCGCGAGCGGCAGATCCAGGACCTTGCGCTCGCGGTCCGGATTGACGTTGACGGCAAAGAGCTGCGCCGCGCGCCGGCTGCCGAACTTGTCGATCAGCAGTTGCGCCAGCAGCTCCGCTTTGTAGTTCGCCGCCTGGCTGTGATTGACGAAGTGCAGCACCAGCAGCGTGTCGGCGAGCGACCAGGGACGCGCCGTGAAGCCGGCGATGCCGAGTTCGGCCGGGTGATCGCCTTTGTGATGCTCGATGTAGGCGTTGATTCCCTGCGCGTACCAGAGCAGAAAGTCGCGCGCGTGCGGCGCCAGGCGCAGCGCGTGCCGCTCGGCGTTGCGACGCAGTCCGAGCGTGCGCATCTCGCGGTCGTTGGCGAGCCCGCGCTCGCCGATCGCCTCGGCCAGCCGGCCGCTCGCCAGCGCCCGGTACGCCTCCATCTGGAACAGCCGCGCCTGTGCGGTCACGAAGCCCTGCGCGCGGATCAGATCCGGCAAATTGGCGGCGAACACGTACGGGATGCCGTGCGCATCGCGCAGCACCTCGACCGGCGCGGTCAGAGCGGGCAACGCGAGGTCGCCGTCCACCTTCGGGCCGCGCGCGACACCCGACTCCAGCACGGCAAGGGCGGCGACCGCCACCGCGATCAGCGCGACGATCGCGCGCAGCGTCCAGCGCAGCGGCACGGCTTCCCTCCTTTGGCGGCGATGCGGCGCGCAGTGTGGACGATCGCCGCCGAACGGGCAACGCCCGCGCTTGCGCGCGCGCAGCGGCGCGGATAGCGTGCGCACCGGATGACCCACGCCACCATCTCCCGCGACCTCGACTGCGCCGTGATCGGCGGCGGCCTGGTGGGAGCCGCGCTCGCGTGGGGGCTGGCAGGCGCCGGCGTGCGCGTCGCCGTGCTGGACGAAGGCGACGTCGCCCATCGCGCCGCGCGCGGCAACTTTGCCCTGATCTGGGTGCAGGGCAAGGGCGTGGGGCTGCCGCCTTATGCGCGCTGGACCGCGCGCTCGGCCGCGGCCTGGCCGCAGCTCGCAGAACTGCTGCGCGCGCAGACCGGCATCGACGTCGGCTACCGGCGGCCGGGCGGCTTGCACCTGCTGTTGTCGGCGCAGGAATGGGAACGGCGCGTCGCGCTGCTGCGCGATCTGGCGGCGCAAACCGAGGGCGAATGCGCGACCGAGATGCTCGCGCGCGCACAACTGGAGCGCCTGCTGCCCGGCATCGGCCCGGAGGTCGTCGGCGCGAGCTTCGATGCGCGCGACGGCCATTGCGATTCGCTGCGCCTGCTGCGCGCGTTGCATCTTGGCGCACAGCGCCTGGGCACGACGTATTTGGCCGATCACGCCGTGCAGCGCATCGACGCGGCGGCGGGCGGATTCAGGCTGACCACGCGCGGGGGCGAGTTGCGCGCGCAGCGCGTCGTGCTGGCGGCGGGGCTGGGCAACGCGCGCCTGGCGCCGATGGTCGGCCTGTCCGCACCGGTGCGACCGCAGCGCGGCCAGATTCTGGTGACGGAGAGATGCGCGCCGTTTCTGTCTCATCCGATCTCCACTATCTGCCAGACCGAGGAGGGCAGCGTGCTGCTCGGCGACTCGCAGGAGGAGGTCGGCTGCGACGAGCGCGTCGATCTGCGCGTGCTGGCCGCGATCGCCGCGCGCGCGGTGCGCATGCTGCCGCAACTGGCGCGACTGAACGTCGTGCGCGCATGGGCCGCATTGCGCGTGCTCACCCGCGACGGGTTTCCGGTCTACGAGCGATCGGCGCAGTGTCCGGACGCCTTCCTCGTCACTTGCCATAGCGGCGTGACGCTCGCTGCCGTGCATGCGCTGACGCTCGCACCGGCGATCGCCGCCGGTGCGCTGCCTGCCGAGTGCGCGGCGTTCTCGGCGCGGAGGTTCGATGTTCGCGCCGCTGCCTGAAGCCGAACGGACGGCCGTGACGGTGACGATCGACGGCCGCGCGCACGCGGCCCGCGCCGGCGATTCGGTGGCCGCGGCGCTGCTGGCGGCGGGTGTCGTGCGTTTCCGCGCCAGCGCCGCGAGCGGCGCGCCGCGCGGGCCGT
>DATLZG010000046.1:0-6644 GCA_035574095.1 Burkholderiaceae bacterium
ACCTGCTTCATCGGCCCGCCGTCGGGCCCGCGCGTGCGCAGCAGCGACAGCAGCGCATCGGTCTTCTCCGATTCGTGGACCTTGAACACCTGCTGCGTGATCAGATCGGCGGTCGCGTTGCGGCGCGCGACCTCGATCAGCACCGGGTCGCGCAGGAAGTTGGCGGCGAGCTTCTTGATCTCCTCGGAGAACGTGGCCGAGAACATCAGGCTCTGCCGCTCCTTCGGCAGCAGGTTCAGGATCCTCGAGATGTCCGGCAGAAAGCCCATGTCGAGCATGCGGTCGGCCTCATCGAGCACCACGATCTGCACCTGCGACAGGTTGGTGTTCTTCTGCTGCAGGTGATCGAGCAGGCGTCCCGGCGTGGCGATCACGACCTCGCAGCCGCGCCGCAAGGCCTCGGTCTGCGGCTCCATATCGACGCCGCCATACACGCAGGTCACCCGCAGCGCCGTCTTGGACGCGTACCGCTTGAGGTTCTCCGCCACCTGCTCGGCCAGTTCGCGCGTCGGCGTCAGCACCAGGCCGCGCACCGGATGGCGCGCCGGCGACATGCTGGTGTTGGCGTGCGGCAGCAACCGCTGCAGCATCGGCAGGCCGAAGCCGGCCGTCTTGCCGGTGCCGGTCTGCGCCGCGCCCATCACGTCGCGGCCCTTCAGCACGACCGGAATCGCTTTCGCCTGGATCGGCGTCGGGGTCCGATAGCCCATCTCCGCGATCGCAGCGAGCAATAGCGGATCGAGTCCGAAGTGAGTGAAGTCCTTGGGATCCGACATGTACTGGTGGGCCGTGTTGGACTCGAACCAACGACCAAGGGATTATGAGTCCCCTGCTCTAACCGACTGAGCTAACGGCCCAGAGGTCGAGCATCGTATTCGATCCGACGGTCCGGTCACCCGCCTACTCCAGGAAGCTCTTCAGCTTGTCGCTGCGGCTCGGGTGGCGCAGCTTGCGCAGCGCCTTCGCCTCGATCTGCCGGATGCGCTCGCGCGTGACGTCGAACTGCTTGCCGACCTCTTCCAGCGTATGATCGGTCGACATCTCGATGCCGAAGCGCATGCGCAGCACTTTCGCCTCGCGCGGCGTCAGCGAATCCAGCACTTCCTTGGTCACTTCGGCCAGGCTGTTGTACTGCGCGGCATCGACCGGCGCCACCGTGGTCGTGTCCTCGATGAAATCGCCCAGATGCGAGTCGTCGTCGTCGCCGATCGGCGTCTCCATGCTGATCGGTTCCTTGGCGATCTTCAGGATCTTGCGGATCTTGTCTTCCGGCATCTCCATCTTGGCCGCCAGCGTGGCCGGATCGGGCTCCTGCCCGGTCTCCTGCAGAATCTGGCGGCTGATGCGGTTCATCTTGTTGATCGTCTCGATCATGTGCACCGGGATGCGGATCGTGCGCGCCTGATCGGCGATCGAACGCGTGATCGCCTGCCGGATCCACCACGTCGCGTAGGTCGAGAACTTGTAACCGCGGCGGTACTCGAACTTGTCGACCGCCTTCATCAGGCCGATGTTGCCTTCCTGGATCAGGTCGAGGAACTGCAACCCGCGATTGGTGTACTTCTTGGCGATCGAGATCACCAGGCGCAGATTGGCCTCGGTCATCTCGCGCTTGGCCTTGCGCGCCTTCGCTTCGCCGGTGGCCATCTGCTTGTAGACCTCGCGCAGGTCCTTCAGCGGCAGCACGACGCGCTTCTGCAGGTCGGAGAGTTTGCTCTGCAGCTCGTGCACGGCCGGCAGATTGCGCGCGAGGACCTCCGAGTAGGGATGACCGCCTTCGGCCTCGCGCGTCACCCAGCGCATGTTGGTCTCGTTGCCCGGGAAGTGCTTCAGGAAGTGCGGCCGCGGCATGCCGCACTTGTTGACCATGATCTCGTAGATCTGCTTCTCGAGGCTACGCACCTCTTCGACCTGCGCGCGCAGCGAGTCGCACAGCCGCTCGACCATCTTGGCCGTGAAGCGCAGCGTCATCAGCTCTTCCTGGATCTTGTGCTGCGCTTTCACGTAGCCGGGCGACTTGTAGCCTTCCTTCTCGAAGGCGACGCGCATCTTCTCGAACAGCTTGGCGACGTGATCGAACTTCTCCAGTGCGCGCGCCTTCAGCTCCTCGAGCTGCGCCGCGGTCATGCCGGAGGCGCCGATGTCGGTGTTGTCTTCGCCTTCGTCGTCGTCTTCCTCGGCCGCCGCGCCCTTGCCGGACGGGAAGTCCTCCGCCGCCGGATCGACCAGACCGTCGACCACCTCGTCGATCGGCAACTCGCCGGCGCGGATCTTCTCCGCGTGCGCAAGGATCTCGGCGATCGTGGTCGGGCAGGCAGAAATCGCCATCACCATGTGTTTGAGGCCGTCTTCGATGCGCTTGGCGATTTCGATCTCGCCTTCGCGCGTCAGCAGCTCGACCGAGCCCATCTCGCGCATGTACATGCGCACCGGGTCGGTCGTGCGGCCGAACTCGGCATCGACCGTAGACAGCGCCGCCTCGGCCTCCTCCTCGGCGTCCTCGTCGGTCGTCGCCGCCGGAACGTTCTCGTTCATCAGCAGCGTTTCGGCATCGGGGGCTTGGTCGAAGACCTGGATGCCCATGTCGCCGAACGTGCTGATGATCGAGTCGATCGCCTCGGCGTCGACCAGGTTGTCCGGCAGATGGTCGTTGATCTCCGAGTACGTCAGGAAGCCACGCTCCTTGCCGAGCTTGATCAGGGCCTTCAGTTTGTTGCGCCGCGCTTCCAGGTCCTCTTCGGTGCCGTGGTAGCTGCGCTCGAGCGCCTCCTTCAGTGCCTTTTCTTTCGCGCGCCGATCCTTGGCGCGCTGCTTGGCGGTCAGCTTCTCGACGACTTCCGCGGCCGGATCGACCTGATCGTCGCCCGCCTCCGGCACCGCGTCGGCGGAATCGCCGTTGATCAGCTGCTCCTCGGCGGCCTTCGGCTTGCGGCCGGGACGTCCCCGGGCGACGACCGGCTGGGGCGCGGCACCGGGCTTGGGCGCCTCGGACACAGGCTTCTTGGCCGCGGGCTTGTCCGCAGCCGGTTTCCGCGCTTCCGCCTTCTTGGCGTCCGCCTTCTTCGCCCCGGCGTCTTTCGCCGCTGCGTGTTTCACCTTGTCGGTCTTCCTCGTCACCATGTACTCACCGCCTTCGCTGACCCGTCTTGCATGCCGGCTCGCGCGCCGGTCGTGCGCATACTTCGCTTCGATTCCGTTTCTCGTCGAGGAATTCCGCGCCGCCGGTTCGATGCAGGATCGACCGTTCCTCGTCAGTCGACGCAACCGCAGGCAACACGCGAAACTCTCCGCTCAAGCGCGGAACGGGCGCGATCTAACCCGATCCCGCCCGCTGCTATCGCGCGCGCCGGCAACCTACCCGGCGCGCCGTGTCCCTGCTCAATGGCGCCCTTTTCGCAGATGCCGGCCACGCTCGGCCGTCCTACGGCGCCTGCTGGCCGCTGCTCACGCGGCCACTCGAAGTGCGGCGCACTCGCCGCGGCGCGGGATTCTACCAGCGCAACGCCGGCGTACCAATCCGATCACTGCGGCTAGGCCCAATCTTGGGCCGCGGCGCCGTGCTTCAAGCGCGCCTGTCGTTCCGCCAGTTCGCGCATGCGATCGAGCGTCTCCGGTGTCGGCGGCCGCATGGCCAGGGCACTGAGCTCCGCCTGGGTACGGCGCAGCTCCAGCTTGGCAAACGCGCCCGCGAGATCCGACCTTGCGGCCTCGACATCGTCGTCCAGCAGGAGTTCCCGCGCCGCCAGCGCCCTGAAGGGCTCGATGAACTCGCTGTCGGCAAGCGCCTCCAGCAGTGCCCCGGTACTAAGGTCCGGGGCCGCCGTGGCGGCGCGCCAGACCTCGGCGATCTGCCGGTCGGTGGGTTCGTTGCCCTCCAGGCACTCGCTCGCAATCTGGGCGTTGAACTCGCGCGCCAAGGCCGGAAACGACAGCAGGCGCTTCAGTATGCGCGACTTCAGATCGTCGATTGGCGCCGGCGCCTTGCCGCTGGTGACGCGCTGCGCCGGCAGTCGGCGCCAGGGCTGCAGGCCGATGTCGGATTCGATCTCGCCGGCCGGAGTTGCGGTCGCGGCAGCCAGTTCGCGCACCAGTTGCGCGCGCAGCGCGCCGGCGCCCATCGTCGCCAGCAGCGGCTTGGCTTCCGCACGCATTGCCACCCGATCCTCCGCCACCTGCATGTCCCGCCCTTCGCTCAACGCGCGCAGGAAGAAGCGCGACAGCGGCAATGCGCGCGCCAGCTCGTCCTCGAACGCCGCCGCGCCATGGGTGCGCACAAGGCTGTCCGGGTCCTCGCCCTCGGGCAGCAGAACGAAACTGGCGCGCTTGGTTTCCGCCACGACGGGCAGCGCGGCTTCGAGCGCGCGCCGCGCGGCCTTGCGGCCCGCCGCATCGCCATCGAAGGCGAAGATCACGTGGTCGGTCAGCCGGAATAGTTGCGCGACGTGGTGCGAGGTGATCGCGGTGCCGAGCGCGGCCACCGCCTCCTCGAAGCCGGCCTGCGCCAGTTGGATCACATCCAGATAGCCCTCGCAGACGATGGCGCGCCGGCGGCGGCGGATCGCCTCCTGAGCCTCATATAAGCCGTACAGTTCGTGGCCCTTGCGGAACACCGGCGTCTCGGGCGAGTTCAGATACTTCGGCTCTCCGCCGTCCAGCACGCGCGCGCCGAAGCCGATCACCGCACCGCGCCGGTTGCGGATCGGGAACATCACGCGGCCGCGGAAGCGGTCGTAGCGCTTGCCCTCGTCGCCGACGATCACCAGTCCCGCTTCGACGAGCCGGGCGTCTTCATACGCCGGGAAGACTTCGCGCAGCCCCTGCCAGGTATCGGGCGCGTAGCCGAGCGCGAAGCGCGCCGCGGTAACGCCGGTCAACCCGCGCCCCTTCAGGTAGTCGATCGCGGCCGGCGCCGCCCTGAGTTGACGCCTGTAGAACTCCGCCGCCTGCTCCAGGACCTCGGTCAGCGCCCGCGTGCGGCTGGCGGCGGCGGCATCGCCGGGCACCGAGTCGGGAACGGTCAGCCCGACCTGCTGCGCCAGTTCGCGGATCGCCTCGACATAGGACAGCCCGCGCTGATCCATCAGGAAGCCGACCGCGCTGCCGTGCGCGCCGCAGCCGAAGCAATGGAAAAACTGCTTGGTCGGGCTGACGGTGAACGACGGCGTTTTTTCCCCGTGGAACGGGCACAGACCGACGTAGTTCTGCCCGGCGCGTTTCAGCGCCACGTACCGGCCCACGACGTCGACGATGTCGACGCGGGCCAGCAGATCCTGGATGAAACCGGACGGGATCACCGGCGCATTATCGGCCGGCGGGCGGCTTCAGCCGGCGAGCCGCGCTTTCACCAGCGCCGAAACCTTGGCCATGTCGGCCCGGCCGGCCAATTGGGCCTTCAGCGCCGCCATGACCTTCCCCATGGCCTGCGGACCGCCGCCCACGGCGGCGATGGCCGCGTCCACCGCCGCGGCAATCTCCGCCTCGCTCGCCTGCTGTGGCAAGTATCCCTGCAGCAGCGCCAGCTCGGCGCGCTCTTTCTCGACGAGGTCGGTGCGCCCGGCCTGCTCGAACTGGGCGATCGAATCCTTGCGCTGTTTGATCAGCTTCTCGACGATGGCGACGATGGCGGCATCGTCGGCGACGATGCGCTCGTCGACTTCTTTCTGCTTGATCGCCGCCTGCAGGAACCGGATCGCGCCCAGACGCACGGCATCCTTGGCGCGCATCGCCGCTTTCATGTCCTCGGTGATGCGTTCCTTCAGGCCCATCGCCGGGGTTCAGTACAGCTTCTTCGGCAGCATCTGGCTGCGCAGCCGCTTGAAATGCCGCTTGATGGCGGCCGACTTCTTGCGCTTACGCTCAGCCGTGGGTTTTTCGTAGAACTCGCGCGCCCGCAGTTCGGTAAGCAGGCCGCTCTTTTCGATCGTGCGCTTGAAGCGGCGCAACGCCACTTCGAATGGCTCGTTTTCCTTGACGCGAACGGACGGCATGTATCTCCAGAGTCGTTGACCGGCGGAAAAGGCGGGCATTGTAACGGCTCGCCCGGGCGCCGGCCAGTTCCGCGCCGGGCGCTCCGATACACTGCCCCGCATGATCGTGCTCGGCATCGAAACCTCCTGCGACGAAACCGGAATTGCACTGCTGGACGAGCACGCGGGGCTGCTCGCGCATGCCGTGCACTCGCAAGTCGAAATGCATCGGGCCTATGGCGGGGTGGTGCCGGAACTGGCCTCGCGCGACCACATCCGGCGCGTGCTGCCGCTTCTGGACGACTGCCTGAGCAAGGCTGGCCGCGAACGCCGCGCCATCGACGCAATTGCGGTAACGACCGGGCCTGGACTCGCCGGCGCCCTGTTGGTCGGGTCGAGCGTCGGGTACGCGCTGGGTTACGCGCTCGGAGTGCCGGTCGTCGGCGTCCATCACCTGGAGGCGCATCTGCTGTCGCCGCTGCTGGCGCGGCCGGCGCCCGACTTCCCGTTCCTCGCGCTGCTGGTATCGGGCGGCCACACCCAGTTGATGCGGGTCGACGGCTACGGCCGCTATGCGCTGCTCGGCGAAACCCAGGACGATGCCGCCGGTGAAGCCTTCGACAAGACCGCGCAATTGCTCGGCCTCGGTTACCCCGGCGGGCCGGCACTGTCGCGGCT
>DATLZG010000047.1:0-7372 GCA_035574095.1 Burkholderiaceae bacterium
GACCTCGCCAGCCTTGCGCCACGCAGGCGCTTGTTGAACAGGTGCGGGATCAGCTCGGCCGGGTCGGCCCAGCCGTAGTATTTGCCGGTATCCGGCGTCCACAGGTCGAAGGATTCGCCGGTGAACACCGGCCAGTAGCCGCTTGGTCGCACCGCGGATTCGAGGTCCATCAGCGCCTGGTCGTTCGTCGCATCCAGCTCTCGATGCGGTCGCGCGCGCCACTGCTTCGGGTCGTTCACGTCCAGGCTAGGTGCCCTGCGCAGTTGCGCGAAAACTTCGATCGACTGCTCGCTTGGCAGCAGCGGCAGCGACGCGGAATCAGACCAGGAACCGACCTCGGAGCCCGTGACCCGGTAGGGCGCGTTGCGCGCGCCAGCGTCGAACCGGGCGAGGCTCGCGAACGGTCCGCGCAGCAGAACGTCGGCGTCGCCGCCGGCGGCGCGCTTCTCGATCGCGGCCAGGCCGATGGTGTATCGCGGCTCCATATCGAACACCCAACGGTTGGTGTTGAGCAGCATGCACAAGTCGATCGTCTTGGCGGCGGCAAACATGGTCTTGCGAAACGCCTCCGATCCCTTGGCGCTCATCGCCGAGCGCGGAAGCACGACACCGATGCGCCCGCCATCGGCCGCGGCGAGCGTCCAGAAGCGCCAGGTGAATCCCTTGTAGAGATCCGGGTCGCCGGTGCCCATGCCCGGATAGCCGCCGCGCATCAGGGCCTCGCGCGTGGCTTCGGCGTCGGCCAGCTCGGCCTGGTACTGCTGTACGAGGTCCGGCCGCTCGTTCTGCAAGCGTTCGATCTCCTGCTCGCGTTCGCGCGCGCTCAGGCCACGTAAACCAGGGAAGTGCCGCGCCCAGAAGGCGTGCCGCTCGAGCGTGGCTTCCTCCCACGGCGGATTTCCGAGGATCACGTCGAAGCCGGCGCGGCGGCGCAGGAACACTTCCGGGAAGGCCACCGGAAAGTGAAACGGCCGCAGGCGGTCGATGTCCTTCTGCAACCGCTTCATATCACGCGAACCGAACAGCGAGTTGAGGTCGCGTTCGAGTTCCTTCAGTTGAACGTTCAAATGATGCTGCGTGACGCGCGCCGCGGTCACCATGTCGCACAGCGCCTTCACCGGCTTGACCGCCTCCTCGAGCTCGGCGGCAAGCTGCTTGGCACGCTTCAGGTCCGCGAGCGTGGCATCCGACAGCCGCGCCAGCTTGTGCAACGGTTTCTGCGCGGCGGCCAGCAGCACGGTGGGATCGGCCTTGAACATCGGCAAATCATCGTCGGCCAGCGCCTGCGCGACTTCGGCGAAGTCGGCCACGCCGATCAGGGAGTTGCCGACCACCAGGTTGCGGTCGAGGAAGGACAGCGGCAAGCCCGGCACGAACGTATGCACCCAGATCGCCAGCCGCGCCAGTTGCACCGCGGTCGGATTCAGGTCCACGCCGTAGATGCAGCGACGCGCGACCAGCCGGCGCAGAAGCTGCGTGTCCTCGATCTCGATTTCCTCGGCGAGCGCGCCAAGCGCGCGGACAGCGGCTTCCCGTAACGCGGCGAGCTCGGCGCGAATGCCGGGCAGGTTGCGGCGGGCCAGGTAGCCGGCGAGCGCGCGCTCGATGCGGTCGATCGCCGCCACCAGGAAGTGCGCCGAGCCCATCGCCAGGTCGGCCACGCGGAAGTCGAAGAAGGCGTCGGCGGCTTCGTTGTCGTCTTTGAGCGCATCGAGCCGCTCGGCGTGTTCGGCCAGGCCGGGCTCGAGCGCCTGATCGAGCAGGTATTCGACGGCGAAGGACTTGGTGAAGTACGAGCCGGTGGCCTTGCGCGTGCCGGCGCGGTCGTGCAGATAGATCTCGCCCTTGAAGACCAGCGGCTGCTCGCCCTTCTTCGTTGGGCGCCAGTGCTTGTCCTTGTCGTCCAGCGTCAGATCGGTCTGCGCGACCGCCAGCTCGCTTTCGAGCAGGCCCTCGTAGATCGTGCCGAACTCGCGCACGCCCAGGCTGCGAAAATCCACCGGCCCCAGCCCCTCGGGCGAAGGCGCCAGCAGCAGCTCGGCCAACACGGGCGCGAACTCGCGGTCCGGCAGCAAAAGCTGCGCGAGCGCCGCGCCGGCTGGACTCAGTTGCGGATCGGCGGAGAACAGGCCGCCGTTGTAGCCGGGCACCCCCCAGCCCGGATTGCCCTCGGCGACCGCCCGGAACAGCAACTGCACTTCGTCCCACACGGTCGATCCGTCGCCGTATTGGACGTTGGCGAGGCGATCCTTCAGTAGCTCGCGCGCTTTGGATTTCAGCGAGCGATGCTGGTACGCCTCGTTCCAGCGATACGGCAGCAGATCCTTGTCCTCGGCGTAGGCGATGAACAGAAGCCGGAACAGCGTGAGCAGCGCGATTTCGTAGGTCTGCTGCAGGTCCTGCGCGCGCGGGCGCCGCAACTGCCGCGCGTTGGCGATCGCGGTGGCCAGTTGCGGCACCACGCGGTCGTAAATGCGTTCGCGCAGGTTCTCGGCGAGGTTGGCGGCGAACCGCTCGGATTCGGCGAGCAAGTGCGCGAATGTTCCGCCTGGCACGAGGGCCTCGGCCGAGAACAACATCCACAGATAGCCGAGATCCTCGTCGCGCATCACGCTCGGATGCGCCTCGATAAAGGTCTCGGTGCGGCTGCGCTGGCCGACGCCTACCCCGATGCGCGCCGGGTACAGGCGCAGCTTGGCGCCTTGGCAGACGACGACGAATGGCAGGCCCTCGCGGTCGGCCACCGACAGCGCGTAAGACAACGGCGTGAGCTGAGCGAAGCGCTCGGACGGCAGTTCCGGCGCTTCGTGCCGCTCGAGCAGCACCGCCAGCGCAAGCCGCTTCTGATCGGCGCCGCGCAGGATGGAAGTTGCGTTGTCCAGGCGCTCGATGCGATAGCCGAGCGCTTCGAGTAGCGCGCGATCCTGCCGCCCGACCGCCGCCTTGGCTCTGGCCGCGGCGGTCGCGTAAGCCTCGTGCGCTTTGACGCCGGCGCGCAGCTCGTGCGTCGCGAGCAGCCCTTCGTTGCGCAGCCCCGGCAGTTCGCTGCCGGCCGCGGGAAGCGCGTCGCGCAGCAGACGCAGCGCGGCATGCCGATCGGGCGCGGCGAGCGCGTCGCGCAGGATGCGCTCGACTTGCCCGCTGTCGAGGCGCGGGTAGATCGCCGGCGGGTCGCCGGCCGGTCCGCATACGGCCACGCGGTCGCCGTAACCCACGGCGAGTAGCACCGGAGCCGCCCGGCCGCCGTGGCGAGCGCGCCAGACCTGGCGCAGATCGTCTGTGCGCGGCTCGCCCGAGCACGACGCAACAACGAGCTCGAGCGATGGGTTGCCTTGGCCAAGGAGCAGGCCGCGCAGCGACCAAGAGCTTGGAACGGACAACGACAGCGGGCGGTATGTGGCGTCGGCGAGGAAATGCACGGCGTGCGTGTTTCAGCGATGGGTCGGCTGTAGCTGTCGGCGCTGCACTCAGATCGTCTGGCACCGCCGAGCCGTCGTTGATTCAGCGCGATTCTGTGCGACGATGGAAGGGACGTCTACATGACCACGGGCGCGCCTGCGGCGCGATCGGAATGAGCACACACCGCGCGCGAGAGATCCTTACCGCCGTCGGGCGGGTATATCCGCATGCCTGGCGGCAGGTGGACCGGCTGCGCGCAGGGCGGGGCAACTTGCTGCCCGCGTGGCCCGACTGGTGCTTCATGCCGTTGCACGGCGCCTACGCGATCGTGAGCGGCGGAGGCGAGCGCGAAGTGCCGTTCGAGCGCGCACATCACCCCGCCATCGTCGGCGCGCTAGCCGCATGGCGCGTCACACAGGGCATATATCGCTTCGATCCGGCGTTGTACGCCGACTTGATCGAGACTCGGCTTGACGCCGATCTGCCGCGCGATCCGCTGTACCGGCTGCCAGAGTGGTGCGTCTACGTCGAGACACCCGACCAAGTGTGGCCGGTTGCCGGAGAGAAACGTCCGATTCATGGCTTCTGGGCGCACCTGGATTGGGACGAGCGCGGCTCCGACGAGCTGCGGCTCGTGCTTGACACCGCTGCGTCGCCCGAGCTGGCGCTGGACCCAATGTATGGCTGCATCCCGGTGCCGTTGATCCTGGGCGAAGGATCTGTGGCGTCGGCTTTAGAGCGCGTGGTGATAAGCGGCGCGGCGCAGGCTCGCCGACGCGGCATGGAACCGCCGGCCGGGCTGTTAGACGCGCAGGCGATCGCGCGCGCACTGTGGCCACTCATATCGCTGCTGCTGTACCTGTGCGCCGACGATGCGGAGTTGGGCACCGGCTCGGTGCGGCCAGCGAATCCGGCGCCAAAGCGCACCCGCGACGGCCTGCGCCTGTTCCCACCAGACGCGCCGCGCAGGTGGGATGTTGGTGTGCGGCTAGGCGCAGCATTGCGGCTCGCGTACCAGGCTGAGCAGACAAAGCAGGCGGGGGAAACTACCGGACGCTCAGTGCGGCCGCACATCCGCCGCGCGCACTGGCATACATTCCTTGCCGGCCCGCGCCAGCGCCGGATCAAGTGGATGCCGCCGATACCGGTCAAGCTCGACGGAGGCGATCTGCCGGCTGTGATCCGTCCGGTCAAGTCCGGGCCGGATGCAAATGGCGCTGGCTAAGCCGCCGGCGGAGGCGCAGCGCATCGCCGAGACGATGATTGCTGATGGCGAACGGTCTGCCAAGCTTCAACGACCAGCTTTGTCGGTCCTGCCTAAACTTTGTGCACGGTTCGAAACCGGCGCGCCGAGGCCGCCCGAGCCAATTCGGACGCATAGTTGTCCACAGATTCTGTGGACAATCGGCCAGCCTTAGATCAAACCGATCTCTCTGGCGACCGTGACCATTGCCGTGCGCTTGCGCACGCCAAGTTTGGTGCCGGCCTCGCGTACGTACCACTTCACCGTTGTGCTGGACAGGCCGAGCTGCTTGCCGATCTGCTTGTCCGTCAATCCTTGTGCGACGAGCGACAGAATCTCGATGGCACGAGGCGAGTAGTTGGGGCGACCGCGCTCTAACATGGCGGCCAGCGGGAACCAGGTTCCCTCGCGTAGCACGCACCTGACCGCCTCGGTTAGCTCCTCGACGGGCATCGACTTGGGCAGGAACCCGCGGGCGCCGGCCTGAGCACACTCGCGGATGCGCTCGGAGGAATCGTCGCCAGACACAACGACGAGCACGCTTTGCTGGGCGCGCCGATGAATGTCCAGCAGCGCAGTGAGGCCGCGCGCATCGCTTAGCGCAAGGTCGATGAACACGAAATCGTCCGCCCGCTCGGCGAGAAGGCGCAAGGCTTCAGCGAGCGAGCTCGCGGTACGTATGCTCAGGTCCGGAGCGACCGTTTTGAGTAGCGCAACGAAAGATGCGCGAACCAATCCGTGATCGTCAACAAACAGTGCGGTCCTTGGCCGCGCGTCGGAGTCGTTAGTCATTCTCAGATCCCTCGGAATTCCGTAAGCCGTTGTTCGTCAGGTCGTTTGCGCCAAATCGTCCCAAGACAGCTCGCCGCGCAGGTAACCAACGAGGCGGTCGATGTGCTGGCGCGACAGCGGTTTCTCGAACACGATGACATCGGAGACTTGCTGCAAGTCAGGATGGTTCGGGTGCGCTGTAAGGATGACTGCGCGCGGACTCGATCCGTAGCGATGACGCAAAAGCTGCAGAAATGGAGTCGCGGTCTGGCCCTGTCCGAGCAAGAAATCCAGCAGCAGCAGATCCGGTGGGGTTGGCTGTAGTGAGAGGTCGTGAAGCAGATGCAGCGCGTCGGTATGCGCGATCACGCGCGCGCCTCGCGATGAAAACGCAGCGCTCGTGGCTTCCAGAACGGGCCGCTCGTCATCCAAGACCGCGACGGTGAAGCCTGCGAGCTTGGCTTCGCGCTGGCTCGAGACGGCGGTCGCCGGCGGCAAACGCATGATCGGCCCCGGCAGCCGAATTCTGAACAACGTGCCGCGTCCCGGTGATGAGCGCACCTCGATCGTCCCTTCGATCGCATCGACGAACGCGCGCGCCGCGTACAGCCCGAGCCCGGTGCCGCTGCGCTCAGTCGGCCCGCGCCAGCCGAGTTCCCAGATGCGCGGCAGATGATGCGGAGCGATGCCCACACCGTTATCGGCTACGTCGATCTCGCAGCTATCACCACGTCGTCGTGCCCGGACCAGTACCTTCGTGGCCTTGGCGTGTTGGATGGCGTTGGACAGCATGTTGCGCAAGGCGCGCGACAACAGATCGCGGTCGGTCACTAGCTCCATCGCTTGGCTGGCAGCGCGGAGGGTGACGCCGGAAGCCTGCGCCATCAGGATGTGCGAACGCCTGATTTCCTCGATCAACGCGGCGACGCACACCGCTGTTGGATGGGTTTGGGGCTGGCCGCCGAGTATCACGCAATCGACCAGGGAGGAGGTCATGCGAGCGATGTCGCGTACCGCCGTTTCGACGATGCCGATCAGCGCGTTTTCCTCGGGGCTGCGCCGGTGAACGCTCATAGCAGCAACTGCGGCGCTGATCGCGCTCAGCGGCTGCTTGATGTCGTGTGCAATGGCGTTCGCCATCAGTTCGAGAGGAACTCCGCGCTGCTCGGGCGATGCTTTGGAACCCTGCTGCGGACCGTCTGTTGTCGTTGTCGTCGGCATGGACCTTGCGAGAAAGTCTGGCCGCTCGCTGCAGGTGGCGACGCGGCCAGACTCATCATATGCTCAAGGCAAGCTGCGGTGCGCCGCATCTTGCGGGGCTCCCTACTTTCGGTCGGGGCGCACCCTCGCGCAGCTTATCGGCAGCGAACTGCAGGTTAAGGGCGAGAGGGTCGCGCTCGAACCTGGAATCTGCAACGAAGAGCCGCAGCCACAGCGGCGCCGCTGGGCGCTTGGCCGCGCGTTGCAGCGTCCGCCAGTCGCGGATGCGGTCGTCCAGCCAGTGCGGATCGGCGCCGTCGATGCGCCGCACGATCTGCTGGCCGCGTTCGCGCAGTGCGCGCTCGACCCAGGGGGGTGCCTGCTCCAGTGCGCGCGCCAGTCGTGCGCGCAACGCATGGGCTATCGACTGGCGAACGTCCTCCCAGTCGACGGCGCGCAGCCCCTCGAAACGGTCATCCGGCCAGAGGTGGCCGAGCTCGCGTGCCGCGCAGACGCAGGCCGCGAAGCTGAAAGGTTCTTTTTCGTCGCCCTCGACCCAGGTCAGCAGGTCGATGAGGTCGGATAACGAGACGGCGCAATGCGTCGCTCGCCGCAAATCGGCCAACAGGCCGAGATGGACGCGCGCAACATCGCTGCGCGCCCAGCGCTTGATGGGAAGCATGGGATTCTCCTTGGCGCGAGCGATGCTCGCGCGCATGAACGCTTCGGCGCGGCCGAAGCGCAGAATGGATGGCGGGC
>DATLZG010000048.1:0-2935 GCA_035574095.1 Burkholderiaceae bacterium
ATGAAGTGCCCGTTCTGCCAGCACCCGGACACGCAGGTGATCGACTCGCGCGCTTCCGACGAGGGGGCGTCGATCCGGCGCCGCCGGCGCTGTCTGGCGTGCGAGAGGCGCTTCACCACCTACGAGAAGGTCGAACTGGCGATGCCGGCGGTGATAAAGAAGGGCGGCGGACGCGCCGAATACGACCGCGCCAAGCTGGTGAACTCGATGCAACTTGCGCTGCGCAAACGGCCGGTGCCGAGCAACGTGGTCGACGAGGCGGTGGCGCGCATCGAAGAGAAGCTGCGCGCCTCGGCGCAACGCGAGGTCAAGAGCGAAAAGATCGGCGAGCTGGTGATGCGGGAGCTGAAGCGCATCGACAAGGTCGCCTACATCCGCTTCGCCTCCGTGTACCGCAGCTTCGAGGACGTCGACGAGTTCGCCGAGGTCGTCAAGGAAGTGCGGCCGGCGCGCCGCCGGCGCGGCTGATCGGGAACACGCAACCGGCGCCGCCCGTCTAAGGCGGCGAAAACGGCAGGCAGCCGGGTGTCGGCCCGCGCCTCTCGGTGTTCGCGCGGCGCGGGCTCGTCCGGCCGCTGAAACGTTGAGCGCCGAGTCTCGGTCCGTCAGGGCCGGGGGCGCAAGGCAAAGGAGGTGATTGGATGACCACGGCATTGACACCGTTTGTCCGTCGCGATCTCTTTGCGCCGGTGTTCGACGAGTTCTTCCGCGACTTCTGGAGCCGGCCGTCGCTGCTGCCGAGCGCGCTGTTCGACGACAGCTTCTCGATGATCGGGCGTGCGCGCATGGACGTGATCGACAGAGGCTCGAGTTACCAGATCGTCGTCGATCTGCCCGGCGTGAAGAAAGAAGACATCAACGTGTCGATCGACGGCTCGCGCGTGCTGATCAGCGCCGAGAGCAAGGTCGAGCGGGCGGCGCAAAACGGCGACAAGATCCTGTACGCCGAGCGCGCCGCGACCAGCTGTGCACGCAGCTTCGAGCTGCCGTCCAAGGTGACCGAAGCCGGCGCCGATGCGCGCTATGAGAACGGCGTGCTGACGCTGACATTGCCGAAGGCGTCCGCCAGCGCCGTCAAACGGCTGACGGTCCATTGACCGTCGTGGCGCCGGTCCAAGCCGGCTTTGGCCGCGGATCGAAAGGGGCCGCCAATGCGCGGCCCTCTTTGTTGCGCCGACGTGCAGAAGCGACCGGCTCGTAGAATCGCACCCATGTACTCGGAGGCCGACCACCGGTTCATGAGCCGTGCGCTCGAGCTGGCGCGCAATGCTCTGTACCACGCGTCGCCCAACCCGCGCGTCGGCTGCGTGATCGTGCGCGACAACCGCATCCTCGGCGAAGGCTGGACGCAGCCGCCTGGCTCCAACCACGCCGAGATCGAGGCGCTGCTCGACGCACGCAAGAACGGCCACGACCTGCACGGCGCCACCGCCTACGTGACGTTAGAACCGTGCTCGCACTTCGGCCGCACGCCGCCGTGCGCGACCGCGCTGATCGAAGCGCGGCTGGCGCGCGTGATCGCCGCCGTCGAGGACCCGAACCCGCAAGTCGCCGGCCGCGGGCTGGCGATGCTGCGCGCCAACGGTATCGACGTGCGCTGCGGCCTGCTAGCGGCCGAAGCCACCGAGATCAACATCGGTTTCTTTTCGCGCATGAACCGCGGCCGGCCGTGGGTGCGGCTGAAGATCGCCGCCAGCCTCGACGGCAAGACGGCGCTGCAGAACGGCCGCTCGCAGTGGATCACCGCGGAGGCCGCGCGCAAGGACGGGCACGCGTGGCGCGCGCGCGCCTGCGCGGTGGCGACCGGCATCGGCACCGTGCGCGCCGACGACCCGCAGCTTTCGGTGCGGCTGGTGGCCACGCCGCGGCAGCCGCTGAAGGTGCTGATCGATTCGCAGCTCGAGGTCGATCCCGCGGCGCGCTTGTTCGACGGCAACCCGGCGCTGGTCGCCTGCGCGTTCGCCGATCCGCACAAAGTCGCGCGCCTGCGCGACAAGAACGCCGAGGTGATCGAGCTGCCGAACGACGACGGCAAGGTCGACCTGCCGCAGCTGCTGCACGAGTTGGCCCGGCGCGGCGTCAACGAATTGCACGTCGAGGCCGGCTTCAAGCTGAACGGCTCGCTGGTGCGCGCCGGCTGCGTCGACGAGTTGCTGGTGTACCTGGCGCCGCTATTGCTCGGCGACGCGCAGGGCATGATCGCATTGCCGGCGCTGTCCGACCTGGCGCAGGCGCGGCGCCTGGTGTTCCGCGACGTGTCGCAGGTGGGTACCGACGTGCGCGTACTGGCGCGCTGGGAGGCGTGATGTTCACCGGCATCGTGCAGGCGGTCGGCCGCATCGTGCGCGTCGAGCAGCGCGCGGGCGGCAAGCGGGTGACGGTCGAGGCGCCGGCGCTCGACTGCGAGGACGTGAAGATCGGCGATTCGATCGCGGTGGCCGGGGCCTGCATGACGGTGGTGGAGAAGTCCGCAGGCAGCTTCTCGTTCGACGTCTCGGCCGAGTCGCTGGCGAAGACGGTCGGGCTGGATCGCTTGGGCCATGTCAACCTGGAGCGCGCGGCGCGGTTCGGCGACCGCATCGACGGCCACCTGGTCAGCGGCCACGTCGACGGCACCGGCACCGTGGTCGGCTGCTTCGAGCGCGGCGAGAACCGCGAGCTGGTGCTCGAGGCGCCGCGCGACTTCGCGCGCTTCTTCGCCTACAAGGGTTCGGTCGCGGTCGATGGCGTCAGCCTGACGATCAACCGCGTCGAAGATGCGCCGCAGTGCTGCCGCATTTCGATCAACCTGATCCCGCACACGCTGGCCGCGACCACGCTGAAGGAGCTCGCGCCCGGTGCGCGCGTGAACCTCGAGGTCGACCTGATCGCGCGCTACGTCGAGCGCATGCTGGCGGCGGAGCGCGCCGCGTAGAATGCGGCGCCGCTGCCGAGC
>DATLZG010000049.1:0-8042 GCA_035574095.1 Burkholderiaceae bacterium
CGCCAGTTCCAGCTCGTCGCCTCGCACTTGCGCGCGCGCCAGCGCCGCGCGCGCCGCGACCAGAGGCGCGTGGCCGGACAGCACATAGTCGAGCGCGCTCTCGTCGCTGGCAGCGATGTCTTGCGCGACGTGCGCGATGCGCTCGGGCGGCGGTGCCTCGATCGCGCCGGCCTCGAGGGTGAGTTCCCCGAGCACTGCCGCGAACAGGCTCGACTTGCCGCAGCCGTTCGCACCGACGAGTCCGATGCGTTCGCCCGGCGCCGCCGTCAGCGACACGCCGCGGTACAGCACGCGCGCGCCGCGTGCCAGCGTCAGGTCGAGCAAGCGCAGCATGAAGTCGGGCGACGGAAGTCGGGAGTCGGGAGTCGATAGTCGGCTGGAGGCGTGCGCGCGGCAGCGCTCCGGACGCCGGACTCCCCACTCCCGGCTACGGCAGGTCTTCCTGCCGCACCAGGAACACCATGTCGTCGCCGGCGCTGGTGGTGAGCCAAGTCATCGGAATGTCCTGGAACTGCTGCTCGACCGTATGCCGCTCGCCGCCCACTTCGACGATCATCAGGCCGCCGCGCTTCAGGTAGCCGCGCGCCTCGCGCAACAGGCGCTTGATCACGTTCATGCCGTCGGGCCCGCCCGCCAGCGCCAGCTTCGGCTCGTGCGTGTATTCCTTCGGCAGCTTGGCCATCGATGCGTCGGTCACATACGGGGGATTGCACAGGATCAGGTCGTAGCGTCGCTGGTTCAGGTTGGTGAACAGGTCCGATTCGATCAGCCTGACGCGGCTCTCCAGCCCGTAGTCGGCCACGTTGCGCTTGGCGACCGCCAGCGCATCCTTGGAGATGTCGATCGCGTCGACCTTGGCCTGCGGAAAGACGTCGGCGGCCATGATCGCCAGTGCCCCGGCGCCGGTGCACATGTCCAGCACGTCGGCGATCACGTTCGGGTCTTCGACCCACGGTTCGAGCGCGTCCTTCAGCAGTTCGGCGATGAACGAACGCGGGATGATCGCGCGGCTGTCGACGTAGAACTTGTAGCCCTGCAGCCAGGCTTCCTTCAGCAGGTAGGCGGCCGGCGTGCGCTTTTTCACGCGCAGATCGATCACCTGCAGCAGCGAGTTGATCTCGGCGTGCGTCAGGTAGGCGTCGAGAAACACATCCAGCCGCTCCAGCGGCAAATGCAGCGTGCGCAGGATCAGGAACACCGCTTCGTCGAAGGCGTCGACCTGGCCGTGCCCGAAGTGGATGCCGGACTCGCTGAAACGGGTCACTGCGAAACGCAGTACGTCGCGCAGCGTGCGCAGATTGGCTTGAGCGTCGATCGACATGGCGTCAGTTCTTGTTGTCGGCGAGCAGCAGTTCGAGCGTACGTCGGTAGACGTTCTTCAACGGCTCGAGGTCGGCAATGCGCACGCATTCGTTGACCTTGTGGATCGTCGCGTTCGGCGGGCCGAACTCGACGACCTGCGGGCAGATGGTCGCCAGGAAGCGGCCGTCGGAGGTGCCGCCGGTGGTGGACAGTTGCGGCGCGATACCGGTCGTTTCCTGGATCGCGCGGCCGACCGCCGCCACCAGCGTTCCGGGCGGCGTCAGGAACGGCGCCGCACCCAGCGTCCAGTGGAGTTCGTAGTCGAGTCGGTGGGCGCGCAGGATCGCCTCGATCCGCTGCATCAACTGTTCGGCCGTCGATACCGGCGCGAAGCGCAGGTTGAAGTCGACTTGGCACGTGCCGGGAATTACGTTGCCCGCGCCGGTGCCGGCGTGGATGTTCGATACCTGGAACGTGGTCGGCGGGAAGAACTCGTTGCCGCGGTCCCAGACCTCGGCGGCGAGCTGCGCCAGCGCCGGGGCGAGTTCGTGCACCGGATTGCGCGCCAGATGGGGGTAGGCGACATGGCCTTGCACCCCTTTGACGATCAGCCGGCCAGACAGCGAGCCGCGGCGTCCGTTCTTGATCGTATCGCCCAGCCGCTCGACCGAGGTCGGTTCGCCGACGATCGCGAAGTCGATCGCCTCGCCGCGCGCGCGCAGAGCCTCGACCACCGCGACCGTGCCGTCGGTGGCCGGGCCTTCCTCGTCGGAGGTCAGCAGCAGCGCGAGCGAGCCGCGGTGCGCTGGATGCGCGCGGACGAACTCCTCGCAGGCGACGGTGAACGCGGCCAGCGAGGACTTCATGTCGGCGGCGCCGCGGCCGTAGAGCAATCCGTCGCGTTCGGTCGGCGTGAACGGGTCGGAGTTCCAGCTTTCGAGCGGACCGGTCGGCACGACGTCGGTGTGCCCGGCCAGCACCACGACCGGTCGCGCGGCGCCACGCCGCAGCCACAGATTGGTCGTGCCGTTGCGGGCGATGGTCTCGGCGCGGAAACCGAGCGGAACAAGGCGCGCGGCGATCAGCTCTTGGCAGCCGTCGTCGGCCGGCGTCACCGAGCGGCGCGCGATCAGGCGGCGGGCGAGTTCGAGCGTGGCGGTCACGGATGGGCCGAAAAGTGGCCCGCATTATCCCGAAAACCGTCGGCCGTTGTCTGTTCTCCGTGGTCCGTTGCTCGGTTTCGCGCCCGGGCCGCCGCCAACGGGCGGCGGCCGTCGAATCAGATATTCAAAGTGAATTCGGAGAAGGAGGACGACGGCAACGCGGGCGAATCGACCTTGGCCGGCCCGGCCGCCGGCGTGGCCGGCTTGCCGGCATTGTTGATCAGCCACAGCAGGTTGTTCTTCGAGTCGGCCGCGGCGAGCGCGTCTTCGCGCGTGATCGCGTCCTTCTTCAGCAGCGCATACAGGCTCTGCTCGAAGGTCTGGCTTTCGGGCGCGAGGCTCTGTTCCATGGCCTCTTTGATCGACTGCACGTCGCCGCGCTCGATCAGATCGCTCATATGGCCCGAGTTCATCAGGATCTCGACGGCGGGCACGCGCCCGCCCTTCTTGGAGCGCACCAGCCGCTGCGAGACGATGGCCTTCAGCGACGCGGCCAAGTCCTGGAACAGCGCCTGCCGCGTTTCCGGCGTGTAGAAACTGATCACGCGGTTCAGAGCGTGCGCGCTGTTGGTCGCGTGCATCGTCGCCACCACCAGATGGCCCGACATCGAGTACGCGAGCGCCGCGCTCATCGTCTCGCGGTCGCGGATTTCGCCGATGAACAGCACGTCGGGCGCCTGCCGCATCGCGTTCTTCAGCGCCGCTTGCAGGCTGCGCGCGTCGGTGCCGATCTCGCGCTGGTTGATGATCGACTTCTTGTTGCGGAACAGGAACTCGATCGGGTCCTCGAACGTCAGGATGTGGCCGGTGACCAGCTCGTTGCGGTGGTCGATCATCGACGCAATCGTCGTCGACTTGCCCGAGCCGGCGGCGCCGACCACCAGGATCAGCCCGCGCTTGTCCATGATCAGATCCTTCAGCACATCCGGCAGCAGCAGGTCTTCCAGCTTCGGCACGTCGTGTGGGATGTAGCGAATCACCGCCGACACCGAACCGCGCTGCAGGAAGGCGCTCAGGCGGAAACTGCCGACGTTCTGTACCGGCAGACCGACGTTCAGCTCGCGCGTCTCCTCCAGCTCGCGGAACTGGGCGTCGGTCAGCCGTTCGGCGAGCAGGCTGACGATCGCCTGCGGTGCGAGCCGTTCCTGGTTGATCGGAACGCACACGCCGTTGATCTTGATCGTGATCGGCGAACCGACCGACAGGTACAGATCGGAGGCGTTTTTCTCCGCCATCAGATGGAAAAGCCGCTCCAGCGCCATAGGTTGCTCCGGGGATGTTCAGGGCAGGATACGCAGCGGCGGCCGCCGGCAAAAGCCCCGCGATCCGCCGATTTGCGCGGCCGACCCCGCTCTTATGCCCGCGCCGCCGCCTCGCGCAGCAGCTCGTTGATCGCGGTCTTGGCGCGCGTCTGCGCGTCGACCCGCTTGACGATCACCGCGCAGTACAGGCTGTGGCTGCCGTCGGCGGCCGGCAGCGAACCGGGCACCACGACCGCGCCGCTCGGTACCCGGCCGTAATGGATCTGCTTCGTCTCGCGGTCGTAGATGCGCGTGCTGGCGCCGATGTATACGCCCATCGAAATCACGCAGTTGTCCTCGACGATCACGCCTTCGACGATCTCCGAGCGTGCGCCGATGAAACAGTTGTCGCCGATGATGGTCGGATTGGCCTGCAGCGGCTCCAGCACGCCGCCGATACCGACACCTCCGGACAGATGCACGTTCTTGCCGATCTGCGCGCACGAGCCGACCGTGGCCCAGGTATCGACCATCGTGCCTTCGTCGACGTAGGCGCCGATGTTCACGTACGACGGCATCAGCACGACGTTGCGGCCGATGAACGCGCCCTTGCGCACCATCGCCGGCGGCACGACGCGGAAGCCGCCCTCCTGAAAGTCGCTTTCGCTATAAGCGGCGAACTTGCCCGCTACCTTGTCGTAGAAACGCGTGTAACCGCCGGCTTCGATCAACCGGTTGTCGTGCAGCCGGAACGACAGCAGCACCGCCTTCTTGACCCACTGGTGAACCACCCATTGACCGTCTTTCTTTTCCGCCACGCGCAGCTTGCCGGCATCCAGTTGGTTGATGACTTCGTACACCGCTTGCCGCACGCCCGCCGGCGCGGACGCCGGTCCGATGGCGGCGCGGTTCTCCCAGGCTTCCTCGATGGTCGTTTGCAGCGACATGAGCAGTTCTCCGTTCAGTGTGCGAGTTCGGCGATGCGATGCGCGGCGGCGGCGACTTCGGCGGTACTGGCGACTAACGCGATGCGCACGAAACCGCGCCCGGGGTTCAGCCCGTCGCGCGTGCGGGCGAGGAAACTCCCCGGCAGCACGGTGACGTGGCGTTCGGCGTACAGGCGACGCGCGTAGTCGGTGTCCTCGCCCGGCGTCTGCGCCCACAGGTAAAAGGCCGCCTCCGGCTTCTTGGTCGCCAGCGCGCGCGCGATCACCGGCGTAGCCAGCTCGAACTTCTCCGCATACAGGCGCCGGTTCTCCCGCACGTGCGCCTCGTCGCTCCACGCCGCGATACTGGCCGCCTGCACCGGCGGGCTCATCGCGTTGCCGTGATAGGTGCGGTACTGCAGGAACTTCTTCAGGATGCGCGCGTCGCCGGCGACGTAGCCCGATCGCATGCCGGGGACGTTGCTGCGCTTCGACAGGCTACCGAACGACACGAGCCGCGCGTAGTCGCTGCGGCCGAGCTCGCGCGCCGCCTGCAGGCTGCCCAGCGGCGGCTGCGCCTCGTCGCAGTAGATCTCCGAGTAGCACTCGTCGGCGGCGACGACGAAACCGTAGCGGTCGGCCAGCTCGAACAGCGTGCGCCATTCCTGCAGCCGCATCACGCGTCCGGTCGGGTTGCCCGGCGAGCAGACATACACCAGCTGCACGCTCGCCCATTGCGGCGGCGTCAGCATCTCGAACGCCATGCGGAAGTCGTTCTCCGGCGTGGTCGGCAGCAACAGCGGCTCGGCGCCGGCCAACAGCGCCGCCCCTTCATAGATCTGGTAGAAGGGGTTCGGCATCACGACGCGCGCCGGCCGGGTGCGGTCGATGACCGCCTGCGCGATCGCGAACAGCGCTTCGCGCGTGCCGTTGACCGGCAACACTTGCGTGCCTGGATCGATGGGGCTGCCGAAGCGGCGCTGCAGCCAGGCGGCGATCGCCTCGCGCAGTTGCGGCGTGCCGGCGGTGGCCGGGTACACGGACAAGCCGGCCAGCGCAGCGGTCAACGCCTCGAGGATGAACGGCGGCGTAGGGTGCTTCGGCTCGCCGATCGACAGATCAATGTGCGGCAGCGACGGCGGCGGTTTCAGGTCCGCGAAGAGCTGGCGCAGCCGTTCGAACGGATACGGCTGCAACCGTTCGAGGTCGGGGTTCATGCGCCCGGCCCGCCCATCGGGGCCGCCGGCGGGAAGGCGCCGAGATCGACGCGCGGCGCCGGCTTCCAGCCGCGCTTGCGGTGTTCCGCGACCACCGTCGTGAAGATGCCGCCGCGCACGTACCAGCGCGCGGTCAGCCGCACGAAGCGCGGCGCCAGCGCGCGCACCAGATCGTTCAGGATGCGGTTGGTCACTGCTTCGTGAAACGCGCCCTCGTTGCGGTACGACCACATGTACAGCTTCAGGCTCTTCAACTCCACGTTGCGCCGGTCCGGGATGTAGTCGATCACCAGCGTGGCGAAGTCGGGCTGGCCCGTCAGCGGGCACAGGCAGGTGAACTCGGGCACTTCGATGTGAATGTGATAGTCGCGCTCGGGGTTCGGGTTCGGAAACGTGTCGAGCGTCTTGGACGGGCGCGATGGCATGAGCGCGTGAGCCGGCGAGCAACGCGGCAAAGTTATCATAGGAACGACATCGAGAAACTCACCGCGCGCGCCGCTGTGCTGTGCGCGCCCTCATCTCCGGAACCGAACGTGCGTCTACGGCAGATCAAACTCGCCGGCTTCAAGTCGTTTGTCGATCCCACCCACATCGAGGTCCCCGGCAGCCTGGTCGGCGTCGTCGGTCCGAACGGCTGCGGCAAGTCGAACGTGATCGACGCCGTGCGCTGGGTGCTCGGCGAGAGCAAGGCCGCCGAGCTGCGCGGCGAGTCGATGCAGGACGTGATCTTCAACGGCTCTGCCAACCGCAAGCCGGCCGGCCGCGCCAGCGTGGAGCTGGTGTTCGACAACAGCGACGGCCGCCTGGGCGGCGAATGGGGGCGTTTCGCCGAGATCTCCGTCAAGCGCGTGCTGACGCGCGACGGCGCCTCCAGCTATTTCATCAACAACCAGACCGTGCGCCGACGCGACGTGCAGGACATGTTCCTCGGCACCGGGTTGGGACCGCGCGCGTACGCGATCATCGGCCAGGGAATGATCACGCGCATCATCGAGGCGCGGCCCGAGGAACTGCGCGTGTTTCTCGAAGAAGCCGCGGGCGTGTCCAAGTACAAGGAGCGGCGGCGCGAGACGGAAAACCGCCTGGCCGATACGCGCGACAACCTGACGCGCGTCGAGGACATCCAGCGCGAGCTGGCGACGCAGATCGAACACCTGGAGCGCCAGGCCGAAGTCGCGCGCCGCTACCACGAACTGAAGCGGCGGCACGACGAAAGCCAGCAGCTTCTGTGGCTGGTGCGCAAGCGCGAGGCGGCGGCCGAACAGGAGAAGATGGCGCACGAGATCGAACGCCAGCAGATCGCCCTCGAGCAGCACTTGGCGCAATTGCGCGCGGTCGAGCGACAGGTGGAGGAGGCGCGCGCCGCGCACCTGACGGCGTCCGATGCGGTGCATGCCGCGCAGAGCGAAGTGCTGCGGATCAACGCCGAGATCGGCCGTCTCGAGTCCGAGATCCGCATGATCCTGGACGCGCGCACGCGACTCACCGCGCAGATCGAGGCGCTCACCGCAACGCGCACGCGCCGCTTGCAGGAGGCCGAATCGCTCGCCGCCCGCCAGCAAGAGCTGGGGCAGCGGATCGAGGCGCTGAACGGCGAGCTGGCGGCGGCCGGCGCGCGGCACGCGGCGCAGGAAGCGCAGCTGCCGCAGGTCGAGGAGTCCTATCGCGCGACGCGCGATGCGTTGGCGGCAGCGCGTGCAGAGGCGGCGCTGGCCGAGCAGGCGATCGAATCGATCGGCGCGGAAAGCCGCGCCTTGGACCGTCAGTTGGCGGCGCTCGCCCAGCGCCGCGAACGGCTCGCAGCGGAACGCGGCCGGCTCGGGGCACCCGACGAGGCGCGGCTGGCGCAACTGCGTGCCGAGGCGCAACGGTTGGAGTCGGAAATCGCCGCCGCGGCGGCGCGGCTGCAGGAAAACGAGGCGGCGGCTGCGCAATTGCAAGCGGCGCGGCAGGCGGCACTGGAGGCGCGCACGCGCGAAACCGACGCGCTGGCTCGCATCGAAGCGCGGTGCGCGGCGCTGCGCGAACTGCAGGCCAACGTGGAGGCCGACGAGAAGCTGGATCCCTGGCTGCGCAAACAGGGCCTGGACGCGCTGCCGCGCCTGTTCAAGCGGCTGCAGGTCGAACCGGGCTGGGAGGTCGCGTTCGAGGCTGTGCTGCGCGAGCGGGTGGAGGCGTTGGAGGTCGGCCGGC
>DATLZG010000050.1:0-2925 GCA_035574095.1 Burkholderiaceae bacterium
ACCAGCACGATGCGCAACGGATCCGCGGCGTCGCGGAAGCGGTTGGCGAGCGCCTCGCGCCGCGGCTTGTTGCGGATGTGCGGCTGCCAGTCCGGCGGATCCGAAGCGGAGCCGGTCATCACCACCTTGATCGCGCCGCGGCCGTCTTCGTCGTCGTGCCAGTGCGGCCGCAGGCGCACGATCTCCCGGTAAAGCTCGACGCAGATGCGCCGGCTCATGCACACGATCATGGCCTTGCCGTCCATCGCCTCCAGCCGCTTCTCGAAGTGCTCGACGATGTCTTGCGCCACGAGACGCAACCGTTTCTCGGCGCCGACGATGGCTTCGAGCTGCGCCCACTTGGTCTTGAGCTTCTCCTTGCGCTCGACCTCCTCGCCCTCGGTGGCCTCCTCGAAATCCGGGTCGATCTTCGGCCGCTCCCGCTCGTCGAGCGCGAGTTTGGCGAGCCGGCTCTCGTAGTAGATCGGCACCGTGGCGCCGTCCTGCACGGCGCGCTGGATGTCGTAGACGCTGATGTAGTCGCCGAATACCGCGCGCGTGTTGGCATCGGCCAGTTCGATCGGCGTGCCGGTGAAGCCGATGAACGAAGCGTGCGGCAGGGCGTCGCGCATGTGCCGCGCGAAGCCGTCGACGAAGTCGTACTGGCTGCGGTGCGCCTCGTCGGCGATCACGACGATGTTGCGCCGGGAAGAAAGCGTCGGATGCCGGTCGCCCTTTTCCTCGGGAAAGAACTTGTGGATGGTGGTGAAGACGACCCCGCCCGCCTGCACCGAGAGCAGTTGCCGCAGATGCGCGCGGCTTTCCGCCTGCACCGGCGGCTGGCGCAAGAGGTCCCGGCAGCGCGAGAAGGTGGCGAAGAGCTGGTCGTCCAGATCGTTGCGGTCGGTCAGCACCACGAGCGTCGGGTTCTCCATCGCCTGCTCGCGGATGATGCGGCCCGCATAAAACGCCATCGTCAGGCTCTTGCCCGAGCCCTGCGTGTGCCACACCACGCCGATGCGCCGGTCCCCCGGTGCGCCGCCCGGCTTGCGGCCCGCCTCGTAACGGCCCCATTCCTGTTGCGCTCGATGCGCTTGCTGCTGCAACCGCGCCGCGCGCAGCGTCTCCTCCACCGCCACCCGCACGGCATGGAACTGGTGGTAGCCCGCCATTTTCTTGACGAGCCGCCCGCTGCCGTCGTCTTCGAAGACGATGAAGTCGCGCACCAGATCCAGGAAGCGCCGCGGCGCGAACACGCCCTCGATCACCACCTGCAACTCGGGGACGTGGCTGTCGGCGAGCCGCTCGCCCGCGATCGTGCGCCAGGGCTTGAACCACTCGCGCCCGGCCGCGAGCGCTCCGACGCGCGCTTGCACACCGTCGGAGACGACCAGCATGCCGTTGGTGGCGAACAGCGAGGGAATCTCGGCCTGATACGTCTGAAGCTGCTGCCACGCGGTCCAGACGGTCGCGTCCTCGTCGGCCGTGTTCTTCAGCTCCAGCACCGCGAGCGGCAGCCCGTTGACGAACAGCACCACGTCGGGCCGCCGCTCGTGCTTGTTCTCCACGACCGTGAACTGGTTGACCGCCAGCCAGTCGTTGTTGCCGGGGTCGTCGAAATCGATCGCCCGCGCCTGCGCGCCGCGGATGCCGCCGTCCGCGTCGCGGTATTCGACCGTCACACCGTCGATCAGCAGCCGGTGACAATGGCGGTTGCGCTGCAGGAGATCCGCGCCCTCCGGACGCGTGAGCTTGCGGAACGCGTCTTCCAGCGCCTCGGCGGGAAGCTCGGGATTGAGCCGCGCCAGTGCATCGCGAAGCCTCCGTGCCAGCACCACCTCGCCGTAATCGCGCCGCTCCGCCAGGAGCGTGTCCGGCGCGATGTCGGGGCCGTGGGCGACCGGCCAGCCGGCATCTTCCAGCCACGCCAGGGCGGCTTGCTCGACGACGGACTCGGAGAAGGCGTCGCTCATCCGGAGATCCAGTGCAGTACCGGCCTGGACAGGAACTCACCCAACTCGATCCCGTCGCCGCCCACGAGCAGGCTGCGCGAGGGCTTGAAGGCCGCGGCGAAAGCCGCCGTGCCACGGTGGGCCTGTGGCGCGCGCCCGCTCTTGACTTCGATCGCGGCCAGCCGGCGCCCGGCCTTGACGACGAAATCCACCTCCTGGTTGCGCTCGCGCCAGTAGTACAGCTCGCACTCGCCGGCCGCGGCGGCATTGGCCAAGTGCGCGCCCACCGCGGATTCCACCAGGCGCCCCCAGAACTCGCCGTCGGCGCGCGCCTCCTCCGGCGTCCATCCCGAGGTTGCCGTCAGCAGCGCGGTGTTGAACACCTGCAGCTTGGGACTGGAGCCGCGGCTGCGGGCCGCGTCGCCCGCGTACTTCTGCAGGCCGCACACCATGCCCGCGCCGGCGAGCAGATCGAGGTAATGCGCGAGCGTGGTGGTGTTGCCGGCGTCCTGCAACTGACCGAGCATCTTGGTGTACGAGAGCACCTGCCCCGAGTAGCGGCAGGCAAGCTCGAACAGCCGCCGCAGCAGCGCCGGCTTGTCCACGCGCGCGAGCAGCAGTACGTCGCGCGCGATCGAGGTCTCGATCAGGCTGTCGGCCACGTAGCGCGCCCAGCGCACCGGCTCGGCGGCGAGCGGCGCCGCGCCCGGGTAGCCGCCGAAGAACAGGTACTCATCGAGCGACCAGCCGAACGCCGCGCGCATCTCCGCGAACGACCAGTGCGGCAGGTGCAGCAACTCGAAGCGTCCGGCCAGGCTTTCGGTGAGGCCCTGCGCGACGAGCAGCGGCGCCGAGCCCAGCAGCACCACCTTGAGCGGCCGCCGCGCGCGCGTGTCCTCGTCCCACAGGCGCTTGACCGCCTCCGACCAGCCCGGGATCTTCTGGATCTCGTCGAGCACCAGCACCGCGCCGGCCTTGCCGCGGCCCGCCGCCT
>DATLZG010000051.1:0-2586 GCA_035574095.1 Burkholderiaceae bacterium
GCCCCGCCGCAGCAGCGTGCGGATGCCGCCGGCCAGCTCGACGATGCGTTCGAGGCTGGCGCAACACTCGCCGCAGCCGAACAGGTGCCGTTCGATCGCTTCCTCGCGCGCGTCGTCGAGATCGCCGAGCCAGTAGTCGAGCAGCGCGGCGAACGGCACCGGCGCGGCGCATGGCGTCCGACTCATCGCACCCCCGCTTCGACGCAATCGCGCAGCCGCTGCAGCGCCCGATGCCGGATCACGCGCACGTTGGCCTCGGTCAGGCCCAACTCGTCGCCGACCGATCGCGCAGGGCACTCCTCGTAGAAGCTCAGCACGAGCACCGAACGATCGCGCTCGGCGAGCCGCTCGAGACAGTCGCGTAGCCGCGCGTGGTCGAGCGCGGGCGTTTGTGACGGATCGACCGCCGGCACGTCTTCGGCGTAGGTCTGCAGCAACCGGTCGCGGCGGGCGAGTCCCCGTCGCAGGTCGACGACGAGCTGACGGCTGGTGCCGAAGACGAAGGACACGATCTGTTCGGGATCGCGGATCGCGCCGGCGCGCAGCCGCTCCAGCGTCATCATCAGCGCCTGCTGCACGAGGTCGGCCGCCGCATGCGCATCGCGCAGATGCCGCAGGCCGTACAGACGAATACGTGGCGCGAGCCGCCGGCACAGCGCGGCCTCCGCCGCGCCGTCGATGCCGGGACTCGCGGCGGCGATACGACGCGCCAGCGCCGCGTCGTCGTCGCCTGCGGCCGGGTCATCATGTCGTCGCTGCACACGGCGAGCATAAGCCAGGACCTCCACGGCGAGGAGGTGCAACGAAACGCCCGTTCGTTACGCGCCCGACGGCGCCGATCGCGCACCCGAATGACTCGACCGCGGTGTAACGAAACCGCGGCTCGTCACACCTCCTCGCTCCCAACCCGTTGGAGGCACCGATGATCACGAACGCGCAATCCGGCACCAATGTCCATGAAATCGCCGCCGGCATCTACCGCATCAACACGCCGATCGACGTTCCGGACGGACCGGGCGGCTTCAACTTCAATCAGTACCTGATCGTCGACGACGCGCCGCTGCTGTTCCACACCGGCCCGCGGCGCCTGTTCGCGCCGGTGCGCGAGGCGGTCGCCGCGCTGATGCCGGTCGAGCGGCTGCGCTACGTCGCGTTCTCGCACGTCGAGGCCGACGAATGCGGGTCGTTGAATCAGTGGCTCGCCGCCGCACCGCGCGCCGAGCCGGTGTGCAGCCGGATCGCGGCGATGGTTTCGATCGGCGACATCGCCGACCGCGCGCCGCGCGCACTGGCCGACGGCGAGCTGCTGTCGCTCGGTCGCCATGCGCTGCGCTGGTTCGACACGCCGCACGTGCCGCACGGCTGGGACAGCGGCCTGATGATGGAGACCTCCACCCGCACGCTGCTGTGCGGCGACCTGTTCACGCAGGGCGGTCCCGGCGCGGTGCCGCTGACGGAATCCGACATCCTCGAGCCGAGCGAAGCGTTCCGCGCGCCGCTCGACTACTTCGCGCACGCGCCCGACACCGGCGCGATCCTCGAAAAGCTCGCCCGCGAGCGCCCCACCACGCTCGCCTGCATGCACGGCAGCGCGTGGCGCGGCGATGGCGCGCAGCTTCTGCGTGCACTGGGTGAACGGCTGAGCGGCGCGCATCGACGCGAGCGCCGCGGCCGCGCCGCGTAACGCCAGCCGGCAGCGCTCGCCTTCGAGGGGGCGGCAGCGTCTCCCGCGCCTGACGCGCGCCGCTCCTGGCCCAGCGGGCGCAGGGCCGGTTCGTGCGGCACTTCGCGGCGAAGAATCAGAACGCCGGCTTCGGCGAAGCGTTCCGGTACGCCTCGACGCCGGCGAGGATCTCGCGCCGCGCCTCGTCCGGTCCGGCCCAGCCGATCACCTTGACCCACTTGCCGGGCTCGAGGTCCTTGTAGTGCTCGAAGAAGTGCCGGATCTGGTCGAGCCTTTCGGGCGCGATGTCCTCGGGCTTGCGCCAGTGCTTGTACCAGGGCAGGCACTTGTCGATCGGCACCGCGAGCAGCTTCGAATCGCCGCCCGCCTCGTCCTGCATCCTCAGCACGCCGAGCGGCCGGCAGCGCACGACCACACCGTGCTGCAGCGGAAACGGCGTGATCACCAGCACGTCGACCGGATCGCCGTCGTCCGAAATCGTGTGCGGGATGTACCCGTAGTTGCACGGGTAGTGCATCGACGTGGCGATGAAGCGGTCGACGAACAGCGCGCCGCTTTCCTTGTCGACCTCGTACTTGATCGGGTCCGCATGCGCGGGGATCTCGATGATGACGTTGAAGTCGTCGGGCAGGTTGCGGCCCGCAGGCACGCGCTCCAGGCTCATGCGGAATCCCCTCGCGGCGATGGCGCGACCGATTCTAGCGACCGCTACATGCGTGGCCGATAATGCCGCTCGACGAGGAGGCAAACACCGTGGACGGCGACTGGCCGGCCATCGACGGCCGGCATCACTTCATCGGTAATCGCTGGGTGGCCGCCGCGAGCGGCCAGACGCTCGATGTCATCGATCCCTCGGACGGCAAGCCGTTCGCCCGCATCGCGCGCGGCAACGCCGCGGATAT
>DATLZG010000052.1:0-3148 GCA_035574095.1 Burkholderiaceae bacterium
TCTTCATCCAGGCGATTTCCGCTTGGGCCGATCTGTTCCCCGATCAGCCACAGCTCGCCTTGCGGGGCGAGCGCGTCGCGTACGCGTCGGAAAAAAGCGCCCATCTCGACGAGATGGTGAACGCCGGAGACGCAAAGCGCCAGGTCGTAGCCGCCGTCGGGCAGCGCAAGCTCGTTGGCGTCGGCGACGACGGGTCGCACGCGCACGTGCGCGGGCATCAGCGACGCGGCCGCGCGCAGCAGTTCGTCGTTGAGGTCGACAATCGTAAGTTGAACTGCGTTGTCGATCTTGGCCAGGAGCGCAGCTTCGACGAGACCGAGCCCAGTGCCAACCGACAAAACTCGCAGTGGCGATGCGGCCCGAGCTTTTGCGCGAAGGCGCGTCTCAAAGTCCGGCGCCTTGTGCTGCAGGCGCGTGCACAGCTTTGCCAGCGCGTAGTCGAAAGCGTTTTCGATGGCGCCTGGCACGGCGAACGAGCGCTCCGACGGGATCAGCGCATCAATTCCGAGATGGATCCGTCCACGACGCGCCGCGTACATCGGATGGTGGTACGCGTGCGCGAAGTGCGCCCGTTCGTTGTCCACGCGCAGCTGGCGAAAGGCTCGTGCGGCGATCAGGTCAAGCTCGTCAGCACGCCCCATCGTCGCCTCGATCAGAGCCAACCAATCGGCGCGCGGATCGCCGGCCGGTCCAGGCAAGCAATGGATTGCAAGTCGCATTGGTGCACCGGGTGGCAGCGAAAGCTCGACCCGGCGCGGCGCGTTCAGCGTCTCGTCTGGGCACAACGCGGCGCGCAACAGGCGCTGCGAGGTTGCGCCGCGCGTGCCGATTACTTCGATCTCGAGCCCGTCCGAGGAGATCTGCGGCAGCGCCGCCGCGAATTCAAGCCGCAGCCGCGATTCCTGGCCGACACGCAGCGGCGGCAGCTCGAGCGTTTCGCCCGCGAGCAGCACGAGGGCGGGACGCACTCGCTTGAGGTGGGCGGGCGCCTGCCACCGATCGACCACAGGATGACCAGGCGGCGTTACGATGGTCCAGGTAGCCTGCGGCTCGAGCACGTACGTGTCGACCACCTGGTGGTCGACAGACGCGACATCCTTCATTGCTGCTCACCGCCCGCGGCCTGTTCCGCGCGATAGCGGTGTGGTTGCCACTCGCCCCACTTTGACTCGTACAGACGCAGATTTCTCTCGAACAACCGTTGCCGCTCCTCCCCCGGCAGTTTGCCGAAGCTCGCCGAGAGCTCGTGATGGACGAACACGTCTTCCGCGCAGGCGATGTCCCATCCGGCAGCCTCGACGCGACGACAGTAGTCGTCGTCCTCGAAAAAACCGATCTGGAAATCCTCGCACAAATCTCCGACTTGGCGGTAGACATCGGCCCGCAGCATGACGCAAAAGAAAGCGGCGGTACGCAAGGGATGAAGCCGGCCCCCGCGCCGTAGCGTGTACTCGGCAGCGCGCTCGGCCATTTCCTCAGCCGTTGCGTACTCGATGTCGATCTTCGCTTCGTTACCGATGTTGTTGGTCACCGGACCGAGGATCCCGAGGCGCGGATGGCGGCGGAAGTGCTTCAGCATCGTTCGCACCCAGCCGTGCGTCACTTGGGTGTCGTTGTTGAGGACGACGAGGAACTCACCAGTTGCCTCTCGGAGGCCGACATTGTTTCCGGCGGCAAAGCCCAAATTGCGATCGTTCAGGATCAGGCGCGTTCCAGGACGGCGAGCGGCGAACTCGTGCAGCCATCCGCGCGAGCCGTCGGTCGACGCGTTGTCGACAATGATCAGTTCGAGATTCGGATAGTCCGAAGCGTCGACGAGACTCTGCAGACAGCGCTGGGTCAGCGCGAGATTGTTGTACGTGAGCACGACTACGCTGACCCGCGGCTCGGCAAGCGCCTGCAGCGCTTCATCGATCGCCAACGCGCGCGCCGCCCACGTCTGCCGCGCGGCGAACGCGCGGCGCGCCTCGACGCGCTGGTCATCCTGTGTTTCGCGCAACGCTTCGCCGACCGCAGCGACGAAGCCGGCACGATCGCTCGCAACGCGCACGAGTTTGCCAAACTGGGCCATTTCGGGCAGATCGACAGCGACGACCGGCTTGCCGGCGGCGAGGTATTCGTACACTTTGACCGGGTTGGTCGCGAGCGTCAGCGGGACTACCTTGAACGGCACCAAGCAGACATCGAAAGCGTGCACATAGGAGGGCAGCGCGTCGTACGGAAGCTCGCCGGTGAACTCGACATTAAGACAGTCGGCGAGTTGATCGCGCGCGCCAACGGTGTCGCTGCCGATTAACAGCACGCGTGCATCGGCATGGGCCTGCGCAACCGCGCGCACGAGTTCGATGTCGAACCATTCCGCGATTGCCCCGAAGTAGCCGATCGTGCGCCGGCCGCGGGTGTCATGATGGATCGCGGGCGGCGGCTGTCCGAAGTGCTGCGCATCGCAGCCATTGCGGATCAGCAAGACATCGGGTCGGTCGGCGGCGATGCGCTGCCCCAGCCAGTCGGACGTCGCAATGATAAGGTCGGACTCGAGGACCACGCGCCGCTCCATTGCAAGTAGCGGTTCGGGCACATTGCCGAAGCCCTCGTGATGATCCATGCAGTCGTAGATCGACGTCGCGTTCGGTAGTGCTCCGGCGAGCGGCCACCACCACGGGTGTTCGACGACGGCGAGCGCGCGTGTCGGTCGCGCCTGCAGCAGCAACTGCGCGAGACCCGCGTGGAGTTGCGTCAGCGTGTTCTCATCCGGGGGGCCAAAGTAGATCGGCGGTGCGCCGCGCGCATTCAGGCGAACCTGGTACAGGGGCAGTTCGGCGTCTAGCGCTTCGAGCTGGAACCCTGGCTCGCGCGTGTCCGCGAAGTGGTTCGAGAGGTAGAACACGCGATGGCCGCGCCTTGCGAGAGCGCGCGCGAGCTGCTGCGGTCGCTGGAAGCGGAAATGCCAGTCGATAATCGCGAACACGAAAACGTCGGCCTCGCGGCTGGCGCGAAGCGCACCAGCAGGTTCCTGCGTCACAGACGGCGCCGAGGTGGCCGTCGGGCTGCGGCGGCGCCACCGGTTGACGGCCGTGCCGATGCGATGCCGCTGCGCAGGCGTCAAAGGCAGTCTGCGGTACACGCGGCGTGCCCACTCGATTGGCGG